>DATBVH010000460.1:0-3908 GCA_036515395.1 Candidatus Angelobacter sp. | reverse complement strand
TGGGCAGCGGGTGCGGAAATTGCTGGAGTTGATGCGCGACCACCGGCAGAGTCGCGCCTGGGCGGTAATGCTGCCGGAGCCTGTACCTGACCGGCAGACCCAACGTCTTCTGGCAGCGATCAAAGAGATTGGCGTGGCGATCGATTCTGTGTTCGTGAACCGCGTGCTGCTTGAGGCTGCGTCGTCGGAGAAGTCGAAAAAAAAGACCGGCTGCAAGACTTGCCGTCGCGCGCAGGGCTGGCAGCTGGCAACATTGCAGTCATTGCAAAAGAAATATGGCGACCATCGTTTGTACCTGGTGCGGGATTTTCCCGCGGAAATAGCGGGCGCAGCAAGGCTGAAGAAATTTACCGGCGAATTATGGCAAATTCAAACCGAAAAATAGCGGCCACCGGCGCTCTCTATCTCTATGGGATTTCTGAAGCGCTTGCCTCTGCCGCAGCAAAGAAACCTGCCAAACTCGGCAGTGTCGGCATTGATGGTGTGCATCCCGTTCAGCCTCTCGCGTGTGGCGATTTTCTCTGCTGGGTTTGTGAAGTGGACCAGGCCAGCTTTGCTGACGCGGTAGAGCGCAATATGGAAAACCTGGAGTGGCTGGCGCTGCATGGCGTGCGCCATCAGCAGGTCGTAGGTGAAGTGGCGGAGCAGATGACGATTGTTCCCGCCCGCTTCGGCACCGTATTTTCCGGAGAACCCGCGCTTCTGAAGGACGTGCTGGGGAGAAAAGCCGCGCTCAAGAAGGTTTTTGCCCGCGTCGCGGGCGGCGACGAATGGGGTGTAAAGGTATTTGCGGAACGGCAGGTTACCGCAGTCCCTGTAATGGAAGCGCGCTCGGGCAAGGAATATTTGCAGCAGAAAGCGGCGCGGCTGAAGAAGCGTCCTGAACGTAATGATCAGGAATTGCAGGAACTGGCGACGGCGCTGGGCAAGATTGCCACGGATTCCGCGCCCAGCGGCAAGGTGAGCGGAGCACAGCCCAACCTGCTGTGGCAGGCGACGTTTCTGGTGCCGCGCGCCAAACGCAGGCAGTGGGACCAGGCGCTCAAAAATTTTGTGGAGAGGTGGGACGGGCAGCGGCGCATCGAAGTAAATGGGCCATGGCCGCCGTACTCTTTTGTCTCTGATGCCGAATGATTTTCAAACTTTAGAAACGCTGGGCGGGGAAGATGAAGTCTCTCTTCTCGAAATCCTGGACCACGTCTTGAACTCCGGCGTCGTCATCCATGGATCGCTGGTGATCTCTCTCGCCGGTGTGGACCTGGTTTATCTGGGCCTCAATGTTGTGCTCACTTCTGTGGAAACAGCGCTGAACAATCTGCAAATCGAGGAGAAGCGGAGGCAGAAGTGAGCCGCGTTCTGGTTTACTGTGGCTTCCGCCAGTCGCCGGATCTCGCGTTGCCAATGCTGGGCGTCAATGGCGCGCCAGTACAGGTGGCAGATTCGGACGAACTGAGCCTGCTTTGGTCCGAAGTGGAGTGGCCATTCGATCCGCAGCGAATGCAGAAGAGCGCAGTCGAGTTTCACGAGGTCGTCCATCAGGTGTTTAAGCAGACCGCCGTAATTCCGTTCCGCCTGCTGTCTGTATTTGAAGACCAACAGGCATTCACCGCCTTTGCCGCCGAGAACCGCGAGCGATTTCTGCAAGACTTGAATCGGCTGAAAGATTTTGTCCAGATGGAATGCGTCATCTATCCCGCACCTTCACAAACTCAAGCTGATCGCAGCTCCGGCAAAGCCTATCTGCAGCAGAAAGCCGTTGCCTTGCGATCGTCAGAAGGATTGGTCCAAGCCATGCAGGACGCTCTGGCGCATTTGAGCAGGGACGTCCGCGTACGGGAAGGCAAGAACGGTACGCGCATCTTTGTGCTAGTGGACCGAGGCCGCGAAAATGATTTTCGTCAGGCGGTCACGGCCGTGCCGATTCCAACGCACCTCTCTCGCCGCATGAGCGGTCCATGGCCGGCGGCCGAATTTCTGAGCGAGCAGGTAAAGATGCCGCAGATTGACGGGGTTGCCGGAGCGAAATGACAGACGTACGCAAAATCACTCCCGAGGAAATTGCCGCCGCAGTCACAGAGATGAACCGCGAGCTTAAGGCCGTGGGTGAGGGCGCTATTGATCGGATTGACTGTTCGCCGGAAAACATTGAGCAAGGCCTTGCGCGGCTTGTGTTGAGCTTAATTGAACTGTTGCGGCGTCTGCTGGAGCGGCAGGCCATCCGACGTATGGAAGGTGGGTCATTAGGCGATGCAAAGGTAGAAGAGATGGGGCAGGCCCTGATGCGCCTGGAAGCCAAGGTGAATGAGATTGCCGGTGCTTTTGGACTGAAGCCGGAAGACCTGAACCTTGAGCTGGGCCCTTTGGGGAACCTTCTGGATAAATAGTGCCTGCGGATTGGTGATAGTCAAAACAAGCACATAAAATGGGGGTTAAAAGAATTGAGACAACCAATTTCAAGGATGTGAGCATCTCAAATCTACGCGCTGGCCCTCCCCCCTTCCGGTTCATTTGTAAGCCAGCGAAAAAAAACTATCAAAGGTTGACAGTTTGTAGTTGGGCTGGTTAGGATGCGATGACACGAGTCGCGTGGATTCTCCCAGTCCCCGGCGATCTCTTCTGTTTTTTCCTGAGATATTATGCAAAGAGTTCCTACGGTTTCCGGAACAGCAAACCTGCTGGATATCCTTGATCGAGTGCTCGATAAAGGACTCGTGATTGCGGGTGACATTCGCGTTTCGCTCGCGAACGTGGAGTTGCTCACTATCCGGATTCGGTTGCTTGTCTGCTCTGTGGATAAAGCTGAGGCCATAGGTCTTAATTGGTGGAAGTACGACCCAAACCTCACGGCTCCTGTGCCGGAGAACACAGTACGGCGGTCCCAGTTACCCGGTGCGCCGCCGGGGTCACAGGCCCCGGCCCGAAAGAGGCCCGCTGTCCGCGCAAAACGAGTGAAGTGAGCCGATCGATTCTATTGAAGGAGGCCCTCGAATGGCCGTTGAAAGAGTTTCCGGCGGATCAAGTTTAATCGATGTTCTGGATCGAGTACTCGATAAAGGTATCGTCATTGATGCCTGGGTCCGCATTTCGCTCGTCGGCATTGATTTGATCACGGTAGAAGCCCGCGTCGTCGTCGCGTCGATTGATACCTACCTCAAGTACGCTGACGCTGTGGGTCTCACGGGTCTGGTTTCCCGTCCGACGTTGACGGAAGGCGCCGCTGAAGGCGAAGAAGGGGAAGACGTTGAGGTCAGGCCGCGTACGCCGCGCCGTCGGCGGTAAGGCCTGGACTTGGGGAACCGCATGGCTACGGCCGAAATCCGCATGCAACAGGGCCGTATGAATGGGCGGCGAACAGCCCAGCCTCGCCGTCCTGCTGTCCTTCGTCTGTTCCAAGCGGAGCGCTCGGAAGAAATCTTCCCGCTCCTGCTGGAAGAGATCATCGCTCTGGGGAATCCGCGTGCGCTTGTTGTTGATGTGAATCTTGATAGCGGTGAGATCACTCCGGCGGCGGCGCTGAAATGGCCTCGCGCGCAGATGGAGAAGTTCACCAGCGCGCTCTGGATGCAGGACCATCCCCTGACCAGTGCGCTGCATTCTTTACGGCCTGAAGTGATGGAAGAAAGCAATCTTCACAACCATCCCATTTACATTCATCCCATTCTTTATTCCAACCGCAATCTTTGCTGGGAAGCCGACCGTATCCGGACTTCCAGCTGCCTGGCGGTACAGAACTCGAGCCGCGAAAAACGCGTGCGGCTGGAAGACCAGGTCTGTTCCACCTGTGAAATGCGGGCTTACGCCGCGGCCGTGGTGGTGGAACTGCCCAAAAACTACAATGAGCAGACGATAGTGGAACTGGGCGAGTTGATTGACCTTGCTAACCGCTATCTTTCACGTCTGTTCAAGGT
>DATBVH010000459.1:0-5944 GCA_036515395.1 Candidatus Angelobacter sp. | reverse complement strand
CACGCAAAAAACCAGCTTGATTGTGGGCCAGTTGAAATAGACGTGCCGCATTGCCCGCCGTGGTGTAGGCGCCCATAGCGTCACTAGTAGCCAGCACAACAGCTTTTCGCAACAACAGCGATGCCTGATATCTCTCCGGTGTATCCGCAGAAAGCAAAATATCATTCATCCAGCGATCCTGATGCCGTTCGGAGAGCGTAGCTCCCAACGCATGGAGGGCGGATAAAAGTGTTCTTCGCGCGTCCTGGTCCACCCCTGGACTAAAAAAAAGGGGAAGCCATTCCTGAATTGCCAGTTCCTGATACTCTTCTATTCTTTTATTAAGCTGATCCATGCCTCCCGGTTCGCCCATACGACGCACAAACATGGCAGGACCAGACAACGGATCCTTCAAAGCTTCATCGTGGGCCTGGATCATTTTTTTTAACCGTTCCAGCCGTTGCCGGGCATCATTTGCCCAGGCCCCTTGTTGATCTTTTTCGAGATAGCGTTCCAGATCTTTGACTGCTTCATTGGGCAAGTTCAATCTTTCGTAAAGAATGGCCCGGTTAAAGAGCGCAACCGTATTGTCAGGATCCTTCTTCAACACTTCGGCAAGGTCTTCCGCAGCTTCGCCATAATCGATGGATGCGTTAGGACCTGCATCTTGAGCACGCTCGAACAAGGCAATAGCTTTATCCAAAAGCAACCCTGGATCATTGGGTCGCAGCATTAATGCATTTTCCAATTCTTTCAGGGAGGCATCGTAACGCCATTGGAGAAGATCAGCGCGGGCCTGAGCTTGCAGCCACGCAGGATCCTGGGGATGACTTGCAAACTGAGTCTTAATAATGTCTTCGGCGCGGTAGAACTCCGCGGGCAGGTCACGATTCGCGCTGCCTCGCTCCGACTGCATCGGGGCATAACCCGCGCCTGGCATCCTCATCTCAATTGTTCTTGACTTGGTATACGCTTGGGCCAATAAGCCGTTCACGTCGGGTGTGCGTGTGAGCCTGATTCCAGTCCAGGTGGCAATTATTGCCAGTACCAACCCGCTTGCCCATGCCCATCCGAGCGGCCAACCCAAAAGGGCTCTTTTTCTGTTTCTCCCCGGGCCCGCCAATTTCAATACGGAAGTACTTCCACAGCTCTGCTCAGCCAGTTGTCCGGCCAGCTTGGCCTGCCAGTTGGAGGAGGGCGCATGCAAAGCAGAAAACGCCTCCTGCTCCTCCACCGTCATCTCTTGCGTCAAATCTTCCATTGCTTCCTTCAAAACTGGTCCACACCGGTCGCAGGTTACGGCATGCTTCACATTTCGTTCCGCCTCATCCTCCTGCAGGAGTCCTGCGGCTAAATGGAACCAGGCTTCGTCGGCCGGACAATCAGGACCGCGAGTCAGAACTTGATCTTTGTTTTTCGAAGCTTTATGGCCGCTCTCGAGCGTCTCCAGTATCTTTTCAGCATCGCGGTATCTTTCAGCCATGGATCGACAAACAGCACACCCGTTAAGGTGCTGCTCTGCCTGTTCTCGCAGAACGCCGTCGACATTGCTGCTACTACCGGAATCAACTGCTCCAAAGAGCAGCACCTCGAATTCCTGCGGATTCAAATGTTCGTCCGCTGGTCTCATAGCTGCCCTTCTCCTTGGGACAACGTATTTTCGTCCTGAATTCCTTCAGCTCCGGACCGATTTGAGGGATTATTGAGTGGCCGCTCCGCAAGTTTTGTCCGTAATTGTGTCCGGAGTCTGTGCAAGATGCTTTCTACTCCTTTAGCGGTAAGACCGTAGTGGTTGATTTTAGCGATGTCACCGGCCGTAAGTCCCCGGCGATAGTGGAGCCAGAATATTTCACGGTCCCGCTCTTCGGAGCAGATGCTGCGCAGGATTTTGTCCAACTCCTGCAATAAAACCTGACGTTCCATATGATCAGATCCCGAGGAAGTCGCGACAATAAAAACACTCGCCTCATCAAGCCCAATATTCTCCTGGCCCGAACCTCGTTTACTAGAATGGCTTGCACGGAAATAGTCGCGAGCCACATTGGCTGCGGCAATACTGAGCATTCCAAAGAATGCATTCTGATGAGTGGGCTTGAATTGGCGCAACAGGCGGCAGTTATCGTCACAGACTTTGGTGAAAGTATCCTGAACCAGATCCTGGATTAACGCGCTATTGTTTTTTTTGTATCGCTGTGCGACTTTCCAAACAGCTATTCTGATAGGTCTTTCGAAACGGCAGACAAATTCCTCCCATGCTTCAGGGTCTTTTGATTCGGCACAGGCGCGTACCAACTCGTCGCAAGAGAGAGAGCTGTATTTCATTGCTAAGTTGTTGAGATTTATACCAAGCTTCGTCGCCGAAAGCCACCTATAACAGGCCACTTGGTGGGAACAGATTATTCATCTGAAATTATCCAATCGATTTCTAAACTTAAAGACTTCTAACCGAGGATTGGTGAAGCCGATTCAACGCTGACATTAGATAGGGAGCGGACACTGTGCGAAACGCCCCGCAGCCGCTAAGAATCAACAGGATGCAGCATTGTCTATGAAATTCTTAGACGCAGCATCGCGTCATTATCTTTCGCTCTCGAAACTGTAATTCCCTAGCGAATTAATCCAGCGTACATGAGACTTCTCCTTTCAATTTGCCTGGAAACAGCGCCGAATATGCCTGGATGAAATAGATCCAATGCTTATGGGGTGAGAGCACTGTACTCTGAGACATCGCACCGGAGAAATGCGCATATTTTGCAATGGCTTGACGCCTATTGAAGAACGGACATGGCCGTAACACATTGACTTCAAATAATTTAAAGTGCCGAAGAAGGGACTCGAAGTGCCCCTGTTTTCGCAAATCTCTGATTCTCAAGAAACATAGCCTCAAATGCGCATGAATACAGGCGATTCTTTGATTTCCGCCCTGTCTGCCCTTTCCGCCCTGTCTGCCCAATAGAACCAATTTCCCCATTTTATGGACAGGATGGACAGGAAGGGTTGTTCTGCGCAACTACATGAAGCACTGGTGTTTTGAGCCCGTTCTGGCCAAGCAGAAGCTTCCAACCCAGTCGCATGCTGGTAGTCGGTTTCTCTAACCACACGGGTCTGCCGTTCCAAAAACCCGTCGAAACCGGCTCGACTAGGTAGCTGGTCTTAAGGTCTCACAGACCGTCTTCCTTGCTGTTTCAAAAACCGTTGCTTCGCGGACTCTGTCCAATACCGCGGCGATGGTTGCCGCATCCCCCAGCCGGTCGGTCTTCTGCTTGCGCACGTAACTGGCTCGAATCTGGGCCGCATCTCCAATCCAAACTTCGTGCCCCAACCGCTGCAGCAGGTCCACGAACCACTGGCTATTGCCGCAGGCTTCAATTCCGATCAAACTGGGAGACGACAACTGCCGATAGAACCGTTCGGCGTCTCCGTTTCCGTTGATGAGCTTGCATTCCCTCACTTCTCCCGTTTCCGTGTCAAAAACCGCAATTTGTTGCCAACTGGGATGGAAGTCACGCCTAACGATCGTCATGAAGGTTTCTCCTGACCCAGATGATCTTGGTCCTCAACCAAAGAACATACAGGGTCGGTGAAAGCCTTCGCCCTTATCTAATCAGTTTCTGGGGCGCGACGGGTTCTGACGACGGCTGGTAGTTGAAGCCTGTGGCCCTAAGAAAGTATAAAGGTCTTCAACCATAGGTGAAATTATGTAGCAGTTTTGCGGCCATAGGGTGGCCGGAGCCCAATGACTCGCTGAAAGAGTCAGGAAATTGTAGTGCAAGAAGGGGTCGTCGCGTGACCTTAGGGATTAGCTCTTCATCGAGCACCTGGCGGCATCCCTGGGTAAGAGTAAAGGGTTTCGCCGATGCGCTCTGTTTGTCCGGTGAGGTCTGCGAGGGTCGATAAGTCACGTATTGGTCACGTTTTCCGAACCTGTTCTGTGTAGCAACTGTTGAATCCAAGACTGGCCTGCAAGTCTCTTCATTTTTCGTGACCCACAACAAGCGAATATCAACGGCCCTCTGTGTAGCGGCTAACGCTAAACACAAGATAATTGAATGGAATCAGCCGCTTGCCCTCGGCCCGGTTCACGACCTGCCCAGTTGATGGATCAAAGACCCAGTCGGTCCAGTTCCAGGTTGTCTCCAAACTCTCAGGAATTTGAACTGCTAAGTAGGCACCCTCCGCCAGACGTGCTCGGGTCGGAATAGTGCTGAAATCTAGACCCATGTAAAAGTCCTGAACGGGTACATTCTTATGGCGTCCCGCGATAGTCTTGGTGAGCCCTAAAGCCATTTGGGAAAGTGGACCTATCGCAGGTTGTGCAGTCGAAACGAGTTTGAGGCCCGCCTTGAAGACATCAGACTCAAGAAAATCTAGGAAGGCCTCGTCCTCGTCGTTTTTTACGTTGACTGTGAAGCACTTGAACGCCACACCCTCAGTGCCCACGTTCAGACCTGAGAAGAGAGGATAGCCAATGATGGCCGCCTGTTCTCCTTCTCTTACGCGATATGTGGCAGCAAAATGAAGATGCTCGACATTAGTGGGAACTTGATTTTGCGCATAGAAATCGAACAGGACCCGATGTGTGCCGCCCCCTGGATACGCCCCCACACGGAGCCGGTCAAGAGTGATCCTGATACGTTTGTTTCTCAGCGTAATATCCGGCACGATGTTGCCTGCGTGGTGGATGGGAATGAAATTGCCTCCGGGTGCGGATGGGCCTAGGTAACCAAAAGTATGGGAAGTGTGGCGCCACGGTTTCTCATTCGAGGGCCATAGACTCTCAAGCCAACCACCGATTACACTACTTCGAACTACATCGATTTCTGAACTCTCTATGACTTCTGCAGTTTCCTTGTCACCGATTTCCCGCAGTTTGGCAGCTGCTTGAATTGGAGGAAGTTTGCCTAACACCGGAACCCCGTCAAACCACAACGATAGAGACATGAGCGGGACCTCCTAGTTCGTCGAGTTATTTGCACCGACCCTGAGGATGGTGAGAGCTAATTGTATGCGCTTGCGATTAAATTCCCACATACTGGAACGCAGACCAGTGGTGTGGATGAGCAAAATCGCATTTGTTACCAGATCGTTCATTGAGCCGTTCGAGAGGCTGAAAAAACTGCTGGTCCGCACCCTCCATGATTTGGTCGGACATTAAGGTACGAAGGTATCTAACTTTGTCTTCATTCGTGGTATCCCTGACCCACTTCTGTGCTTGCCTGAGTGCTTCGTAGGGCCTATGGTTTTTGCCGCGCCACAGCTCGTAGAATCGGGTCATCAATAGCATGGTGCTGATGTCGGCAACAGACCACAATGACGCTACTACCCCGGCGACTCCTGCTTGCAACAATCCAGCCGGAAGGCTAATTACTTCGTCAGGCAATTCTACGTCCGGTATGCCAGTCTCGCATGCAGACAGAAGAGCCAACCGGGCCAAAGGCAGACGGAGATGCAGAAGATCGCGTAAAGTCAGAACCTCGCTATTGGCCATCAGAAATCCGCTCGAAAGCGGCTGATCGATATCGGCACGGGCATGGCAAGAAAAATGTACGATCGGATATTCAGGCATCAAGGCCATGACAGCATCTCGCGTGGCGGCTTCGTGGCGGAGTACACGATGACGCTGAAATGTCGAGACGGCAATCCTAATCTCACTTGCTGAACTAGGGAGCCGGCTACCATCAACTGGCTGTGGCTCTTGTATTGCCAGGAGACCATCAGAGGAAGCGAGCTTAGATTTTTTCTTTGCCGCGAGCAACGCACAGGCACTAGGGGCGTATGTAAAGGTTATGAAATCCAGCGCGTAATCACGACCCGTTGGGGTTGATGTGTTCTCTCTCCATGCGGCGTGCACTGGGAACAAACCCAGTGCCCCCCCAGCAATGAGCACTAACTCCTTGTTTGGTGAAACAGTGTTTAGAATATGATCCACCCCCACAACCCAGAGCCAATGTAGTGTGTTGTCCAA
>DATBVH010000458.1:0-6709 GCA_036515395.1 Candidatus Angelobacter sp. | reverse complement strand
GGATCAAGCGTCACGTTCTCCAGCACCGATCCAAAGCGGATGGCGTTCCATATCTGCGGCTCATTTTCCTTTGACAGCTTGATGCACTTGGCGTAGCAGCCGCCTTCAAAATTGAAAATGCCGGCCGGGCTCCAGCCATGTTCGTCATCGCCAATCAGCAGCCGCTCCGGGTCGGCTGAAAGCGTGGTCTTGCCTGTGCCGGAAAGCCCGAAGAAGAGCGCGGTTTCGGCGTTCTTGCCCACGTTGGCTGAGCAGTGCATGGGAAAGACATTTTTCTGCGGCAGCAGGAAGTTCATGATGCCGAAAATCGATTTCTTCATTTCGCCCGCGTACTTGGTCCCGCCAATCAGGATTACCTTCCGGGTAAAGCTCACCAGGATAAACGCCTCTGAGTGCGTGCCGTCGCGCTGCGGATCGCCCTGAAACTCCGGCGCGGAAACAATCGTAAATTCCGGCCGATGTGTCTTCAGCTCTTCTTCCGTTGGACGCACAAACAAGGCGCGGACAAACAAATTGTGCCACGCATACTCATTGATCACCCGGATCGGCAGCCGGTATCTGGGATCGGCGCCGGCATATAGGTCCTGCACAAACAGTTCTTTGCCGCGCAACGAGGCCACAACGCGGTCAAACAGCGCGTCAAACTTCTCCGGGCTGAACGGCTGGTTGTGGTCGCCCCAGTTCACCAGTTCGGCGGTAATCGGGTCTTTGATTGTGAATTTGTCTTTGACGGAACGCCCGGTGTATTTGCCGGTATAGGCCACGATGGCGCCATTGTCAGCCAGCAGTCCCTCGCCCCGGCGTACGGCATGTTCCACCAGAATGCCGGAGTGCAGGTTGCGATGGACTTTATCGTTCTTAAGAAGTGTTTCCAGGGCTGAAGCTGTATCAATGGCTGGCAAAGTCGACATGGCGGAAAAGTCTCCTGTTCCTGTTGGGCCAGAGGGCTGGTCGCAAGCAGCGGTTTTTGGCTGGCCTAAACCGGCTAGGCCGTCTTGATCAACGCGTCGTGGGGCGCGCCAACTTCCTTCAGAAACGCATTCAAATGTCCGAGCGATTCATCCACCGTCAGCGTGTACATCTCCCGTCCGTGCTCATATGTGCCGGATTCAATTGCCGTCTTCAAAAAATGTCCGGCGGTCTGGATGGCCAGCGGATCGGTTATGACCCGGCCGGTACGCTCCTTGTATTCCACCCATGTTGGATGCGGCAACGCAATCCATACGGGACGCCCGCTGGCAAGAAACTTTATGTCAACAGCATCGGCGTGCCGCGTCGCAATGGCGACGATCAGGGCCTGGTAAACACAATGGAGTCGCTCTCCGGTCCAGCGGTCGGTGGCGTGAAAGTCCTCGTACATGCTGTCTAAAAATATATCGGAGCGCCCCAATATCAGCAAATATAAGGCACGGTACATCTGGCCCGATGTGACTCTAATCACATGACCTTCACGCGCACCTTATAATCATTTTGCGCGCTCATGCCGGGTTGCAAAATCGATGACCAATACCATGCAGGCAGTCTGGATCTCAACCTATGGCGGCCCCGAGGTGCTGGAAATCCGCACCGTGGGCAAACCTCTTATCAACGATGAACAGGTCCTTGTGCGCGTCCGCGCGTCGTCGCTCAACCGTGCTGACCTGCTGCAGCGCCAGGGCAAATATCCGCCGCCACCCGGCTTTCCCGCGGAGATTCCGGGTATGGAATTTGTCGGCGAGGTTGCGGAAGTTGGTTCCTCTGTTCGCCGATGGAAGCCCGGCCAACGTGTTTTTGGCCTGATCGGCGGCGGGGCCCATGCGGAGTTCGTTGTCACCTATGAGCATCTGCTGGCGGAAATCCCCGCCAATCTAGACTGGACTCAGGCTGCTGCGGTGCCGGAAGTCTTTATCACCGCGCATGACGCTCTATGGACTCAAGCACAGCTTCGTCCCGGCGAAAGCGTGCTGATCCATGCCGTAGGCAGCGGCGTGGGTCTGGCTGCCGTGCAGCTTGTCCGCGCGATACAGGCAGTCCCTTACGGAACCTCCCGCACCGCCGACAAAATCGAAAAATCAAAACCGCTGGGCCTGGAAGATGGCTTGGTCATACAGGAAAACGCCGTCCGGCAAAACTTTGACGACCTTTCAGCGGCCACAGAAAAATGGACGGCCGGCAAGGGCATGAATGTCCTGCTGGACCTGGTTGGCGGTCCCTACGTAAAAGCCAGCCAGAAAGCGATGGCCCACCAGGGTCGCATGATTCTGGTCGGCACCGTAGCCGGCGGCAGCTATGAACTGGACGCTAAATACATGATGAGTAAGCGCCTCCAGATTCGCGGGACGGTCCTGCGCGCACGTTCGCTGGAAGAAAAAATGTCCGCTACACGTCTCTTTGCGTCAGAGGTCGTTCCGCTGCTCGCCCGCGGCGTCCTCAAGCCCAATGTCGATAGTGTCTTCTCAATATCAAAAATCGGCAAAGCCCATGAGCGGCTGGAATCGAATGAGACGTTTGGGAAAGTGGTAGTGGTGATGGAATAGGTCAATGACCTGAAAGAGAATAGGATCCTCCCAGGAAAATATTTTCCCCGCTCAATTTTTCCACAGTGATACTAAAAGACTTATTTGCCTGATTACCTGATAAACATGCGGAGCAGATTTTAGCAAAAGCGGTTTAAACGACCCATGCATAGGAGCCTAAATAAGGTGAAACGGCATACGAAGAAAACGTATACGCATCAAGCGTATGATGTTAACTAGCTTCGGACCCGCTAATTAGGCGGCTGGCCGATGTCGTATGGCTGGGCGATTCCCGCGAGACATTGCGTGCGTTCCCTGCGGGCATTCAGGGAGACCTGGGTTATGCGTTGTATCAGGTACAGCTAGGACAGATCCCGCCAGACAGCAAGCCCATGCGGACGGTTGGGCCGGGCGTCTATGAACTGCGCGACCAGGATGAACGTGCATGGTACCGCGTATTTTATTTGAAGAAAATTGCTGATGTGATATATGTCTTGCACTGCTTCGAAAAGCGGACAGCGCAAACTGAGCAGAAGGATATAGCAGTTGCCAAAGAGAGACTCAAACGGCTCAATGAACAGCAACACACAAAAGAGAAACAACAAACTGGTCGCTCATCGAACCAGAGGAAGCGTTCTTGACGAGCTGAATATGGGCGAACAGGACCGTTTGGAATTGAAGCTGAAAGCCGATCTACATCAGGACATCCTCAAGCTCATCAAGAAAAAGAAGCTCACTCCGCGTCAGCTCGAAAAGCTGTTTGATATCCCGCAACCTCGCGTCAGCGAACTCCTCAGAGGCAAGCTTTCTCTGCTAAGTGTTTCCAAGCTGCTGTTCTACGCCAATCTTCTAGGCGCTCGCGCAGATGTGAAGCTAAAGCCAGCCGGACGGGCTTCCTTGCAAACAAATAAGCAAATAGCCTGATTGCCAGTGCTATAACACCCTTGCTTGAAGCTTCTTGACACATCCTCCGCGCGCGAGCCCGGTCTCGACCTGATGCGCGCCATCGCCATTCTGTGGGTAATGCTGTGGCATATGCACTTTGCGCTACGGCCTGGCATCTGGAGCGGTCCCGGACGTTACGGCTGGATGGGCGTCGATCTTTTCTTTGTCCTGAGTGGATACCTCATCGGCTCGCAGCTTCTTCGTCCGTACACTCGCGGCAGCCAGCCTTCGATTGGCGGCTTTTATATGCGGCGCGCCTTTCGCGTTCTGCCCGCGTATCTTACGGTGTTGCTTTTTTACTTTGCCATTCCCGGATTTCGTGAAGCCCCTGGCTTGTCCCCAGCATGGCAGTTTCTTACCTTCACGGAAAATTTCCGCATCGACTACCTCCACGACCAGGCTTTCTCGCACGTCTGGTCGCTGTGCGTGGAAGAGCATTTCTATCTTGTGCTACCGCTGCTGATTTTGCTGCTGCTGCGCCGCCCCACCTTGGGCAAAGCCGTTGCGGTAATTCTGGGAATACTCTGTTTCGGAATCGCCATCCGCGCTTACATTTACATCCATCAGGTGCAAGTGTTCCCCAGAGACGACGATGCCTTCGCTCTGGCTTATGTGGAAAAGATCTACTACCCCACGCACACCCGGCTCGATGGCCTGCTCGTCGGCGTGACTCTTGCGACGATCAAGACCTTCCGCCCGCTCTGGTGGCAACGTGCCATGTCCCACGGCTACCTGTTGCTGGTAAGCGGACTCGGGCTATGCGCCTGGGCCATGTGGCTTTTCAGCGACCGTCTCTCATTTTCAGCATCCGTTATTGGTTTCCCACTGCTGGCCTTTGGCCTTGGCTTGCTGATCGCCTCCAGCATCGCTCCATCCAGTCCGCTCTCCAAAGTCCGGGGATTTGGCTTGATCGCGGCCCTGGCTTACAGCACCTATCTCACGCATAAAGAGATCATCCACCAGGTTCGCGTGCACTGGCCAACCCTTGTTGAAGGCGGAGGATGGCTTGCTTTGGTTGTTTACTTTGCCTTCAGCTTTCTGGCGGCATTCGCGCTGTATATGGCCGTTGAACGGCCGTTTCTGCGCCTGCGGGAACGCATTTCCTCGCGCGCTGCCAAAGCAGCCGTTCCAGCGACTGCTGGATAAGCCCGCTTGCCAACCTCGGTTATTCCTTTCTGCATCCGCATGTCCGAGGGGCTCGGATTGATGAATGTTTTTCTCCAAGACGAAAATCACTTAGAGCGCCCGGAGTTTTGGGAGCGCTCATTGAACCTCTTTGGGCGCATTTTCTGGTTCCTAATCAGAAGCTACGGTGGCTTCCCGGACGAATACTACAACGCCAAAGACCTTGGCGATGGTAATGTCCAAACGTTGTTTGGGAGTGAAAAGCAGAGGAAAAGAAGCTGGTGGAGACCGGGATGAGATTGCGGCTGGTTGCTAAATCCTGCTATCTTCCTGTAAAATTTACCTTTAACCACACGACCTGAAGCCCTACGGCCCTTCTGCGTCAAGATATCTGGAGTCAATCAAATGGCACAAGTTTGCGACATCTGCGGCAAAGGCCCGCAATTTGGAAATAAGATCAGCCACGCTCACAACGTGAGCCGCCGCCGCTGGAACGTGAACCTGCGTCCCGTGCGCGCCCGCGTGAACGGCGCCAACAAGCGCGTACGCGTCTGCACTACCTGCCTCAAGTCAGGCAAGGTCGTCAAGGCATCGGTAAGCAAGGCATCCTAAGCGCGCTCTTTTAAGTAGCGCATAATTTCAGAAATAGAAAAGCCTCCATCGTGGAGGCTTTTTCTATGCTCTAACGCCTGAACAAAACGGTCTTAGAATCTCAGTACAATTCCGCCGCCGACCAGAATATTGTGGTGCAGGCCACTGTTATTCCCGGCAATCACGCTGGCCACACCAAAGTTAGGATCGCCGGTTACAAAGTCGCGCACTTCAGCGCGGAAGCCCAGCAGTGGCAATCCTGTTTTGAAGTCCAGACCACCGCCATACTGGATCGCTCCTTTGTTGCTCTTGCTCCCTGAATCAAGCGAGTAGCGCGCCCAGCCGCCGCCTACGCTCACCCACGGCGAAATCGGCGAGATGGGCAGCAGCTTGAGCCGGAATCCCGGCGTGATAAAAAGTGTCGAGAGATTATCCACCACGGTTCCCGGCGTGCTGGCCAGCGTGAGCTTCTGCGAAGTCATGCCGGCTACCGGCACTTCCAGGCTCAGAGAGGCCACATGGGCGTTGAGTAATCGCACTCCGAGTTCACCTTCCAGAAATAAGTGATGGTCGGTTTTAACGGTGTCGGAAAGTGTTAGCGACGGAGTAAGAAAGGTTTCTTTGGTATCGGAAACAAACGATCCTCCGACTACAAATGCTGCGTCGGCCTTTTGCGCCGCGGCAAACGTAGACACACATAGTATTGCGATAAAAACAAAAAAGCGCTTCATTGAAGCTCCTTTGGGATGGCATAAAATTTTGGTTGGCTCTGCAAGATGAGATGCAGATTGAAGAGCCTCCGGAACAACAAAACACGGCCATAAGACAATAGATGTGGTAACGAAAGGTCAAGCCCGCCCATCCTGCCCGATGACTCGCGGACGCAGGCAATACTGCTCATTGCAGCTTGGATTTCAAAATCGTCCTTCTAGAACCGCAATACTATTCCGCCACCTGCCAGCACGTTATGTCTCCACCCATTGCTTGACGAACCGAAGGTCTGCGCACTGATGTTTGCAAATTCCGGCTGCCCGCTGAGAAAGTCGCGAACTTCGGCCCGGAATCCCAGGAGTGGAATTCCTGTCTTGATATCTACTCCTCCGCCATACTGCAGCGCACCTTTATTGGTTGCGGGGCCAGCCGCAGAGTAACGCGCCCATCCTCCGCCGATACTGGCAAAGGGGGAAATCGGTGCGCCTGGTGCGAACTTCAGCCGTAATGACGGCGTCACGAACAGGCTGGAAAGCCTGATGGAATTCGACGTCGGCGATCCGGAAAATACCACGTGTGCCGACGGAATTCCAGCCAGCGGAACTTCCAGATGAAGCGATACCACCTTGAAATTTGCCAGCCGTAAAGCCGCCGTACCTTCATAGAACACATGGGGGTCAGTCTTGAAATGAAAGTCCAGGGGACAGGGTATTGTGCAGGTTATTCCGGACGGCACGGGGGTTTGGGACACAAAAGCGCCACCGGCGACAAAAGAGACGTCGGCCTTTTGCGCCAGACCCATGGTTGAAAATGCAAGCAATACAAGGGGAAGAATAGCGAAT
>DATBVH010000457.1:0-4988 GCA_036515395.1 Candidatus Angelobacter sp. | reverse complement strand
GGCAGCGAACTCTTCCCTACCCGCGTCCGCGCACGCGCTTTAGGATTTACTTACAACGGCGCGCGCGCGCTGAGCTGTGTTGCGCCTTATACGATTGGCTGGGTGGGCGACAAAAAAGGATTGAGCGCGGCGTTTTTGCTTTGCGCGATAGCGTTTGTGCTGACTGCGGTGATGGCGACGCAACTGCCGGAGACGAAGGGAAAAAATCTGGAGTAGCCGCAGATTTACGCAGATCAAGAAAAAGTAGCCGCGGATTTCACGAATGAACGCGAATCAGAGACGAACCAAGTCAATCGATCCATAAAAAATTCTAGTTTGTAGTAGCCGGTAGGGTTCCCTCGCTACGCTCGGGACTAGGTAAGAACATCCGCCGGCTGCGCGGCATTCTTCTTGGGCCGTCGGTTAGCTTGCAAGATCTTCTTCCGCAGCCGCAGCGACTTCGGCGTGACTTCTACCAGTTCGTCGTCGGCCACAAATTCAATGGCCTGCTCCAGCGTGAGGTTCTTGAAGGGGACGAGGCGAATGGCTTCATCGGCGGTGGAAGCGCGCATGTTGGTCAGCTTCTTTTCGCGAACGGCGTTCACGTCAAGATCGACCTCGCGGGCATTTTCACCTACGATCATTCCTTCATACAGTTCCACGCCAGCGCCCACAAACAGAACGCCGCGCTCCTGCAGGCTCCACAGCGCATAAGCGGTCGAAGGGCCATTGCGGTCAGAGACCAGCGCGCCCGTCATGCGATGAGGAATTTCTCCCAGCCATTCGGTATAGCCATCGAACAAAGAATTCAGGATCACGGTGCCGCGCGTGTCAGTGAGCAGCTCTGAGCGCAGGCCGATCATGCCGCGACTGGGGATGGTGAATTCCAAACGCACGCGACCGGAGCCGTGATTGTGCATCTTGAGCATCTGGCCTTTGCGCGCGCCGAGCTTCTCAATCACCACACCGATGAACGCTTCAGGGATATCCACCATCAGCTTTTCTTTCGGCTCCATCAGCTTGCCATCGATGCGCTTGGTGACGATTTCCGGTTTGCCCACGGCCAGCTCAAAGCCTTCGCGACGCATGGTTTCAATCAGGATGGAAAGCTGCAGCTCGCCGCGGCCCAGGACTTTGAATGAATCGGTGGCGCCGCTATCTTCCACGCGCAGAGAAACGTTGGTGAGCAGCTCTTTTTGCAGACGGTCACGCAGGTTGCGCGACGTGACGTAGGTTCCTTCGCGTCCGGAAAAGGGCGATGTGTTTACGGAAAACTGCATTGCGATGGTGGGTTCATCAATCACGATGTGTGGCAGCGGAGCAGGATTTTCAACTTCAGTAATCGTTTCACCGATTCCGATTCCCTCAACACCGGCAATGGCGACAATGTCACCCAATTCGGTCTGGTCGATATCCACGCGCTTGAGGCCGCTGAAAGAAAAGAGTTTGGTGATCTTCCACTTCTGCACCGAGCCATCCAGCTTGGCGATGCCGGCTTCCTGACCGTTGCGCAGCGTGCCGTTGAAGACGCGAGCAATCGCGAGGCGGCCAAGATAGTCACTGTAATCAAGGTTGGCCACCAGGATCTGCAAGGGGCTGGCAGCATCACCGGCGGGCGGCGGCGTGTTGGCGAGAATCGCGTCAAACAAGGGCCGCAGATTTTCGCCGGGAACGTCAATGCTGGTGGAGGCGGTTCCAGCTTTTGCGTTGGTATAAAGTACAGGAAAATCAAGCTGATCTTCGCGCGCGTCAAGATCGATAAAAAGATCGTACAGCTCGTTCAATACTTCCTGCGCACGTGCGTCAGGGCGGTCAATCTTGTTGATCACAACCACCGGAGGCAGGCCGGCTTCCAGAGCTTTACTAAGCACGTAGCGTGTCTGCGGCAGCGGGCCTTCACTGGCATCAACCAACAGCATAACGCCATCGACCATCTTGAGGGCGCGTTCCACTTCGCCGCCAAAATCGCTGTGGCCGGGCGTATCGACGATATTGATCTTCACGTCGTGATAAATAATGGCCGTGTTCTTGGCCAGAATGGTGATGCCGCGCTCGCGCTCCAGATCGTTGGAGTCCATCACACGGTCCACTACAGCTTCATTAGCTCGGAAGGCGCCGCTCTGGCGTAGCATGGCGTCCACCAGCGTAGTTTTTCCGTGGTCTACGTGCGCGATAATTGCGATATTGCGAATCCTGGAATTCAAATCGACTTGGCTCTGCTCTCTAAAGAATGGGTTAGCTTCTATTCTATCTGGAATTCCGTGTTGATGCGGGCGGGCTCGCGCGGCTGAGCAAGAAAAACGGACGGCGCTGTGCTTAGGAACTCAGGCCGTCCGCGTCCGTTTTGCGCAAACAAATTTAGTGTGAAAGCGCCCGATCGATCTTGATCCGGTCGTCCATTCCCAGAATCGCGCTCTCATGAATCGGTTTGAAGCCGTCTTTCTGGATGGTGATGTCGTAGTTGCCAGCTTCCACCTGGATCTCAACCGGCGTAGTCTTCTGCAGAGGCGTTCCGTTGATCGTGACCTGCGCGCCTTTGGGTTCAGTTTTGATTTCGATCCGCGCCATGCCGGAGCCGGCACCATTGTTGCCCAGTAGCTTTCCCACGCCGCTGCTGCCCACCAGCCGAATGTTATCTGTGCGGCCGGCCGCCATCAGGCTGGGCGCGTAATTCACAGACTGTCCGGCGACAAGCTTGATGTCTGTTGATACTTCAAGATAACCCTGCTTGCGCACTACAATATTTTGCGCGCCGGGCTCGATAAGAAATTCTATCGGGGTAACTTTGCCGGTATCTTTTCCGTTGATCCAGATTTCCGCGCCGGCTGGTTTGCTGGCCACCGTCACAAAGCCTTTTACCGCGACCATGCGGACGTCCAGCGGAGTCCGCGCGCCGCCGGTGACCTGCACAGTGCGCGTCTCTGTGGCATAGCCGGGCATGCTGAACGAAACTTTATAAGTTCCCGCGTCCAATCCCGGGACTGTCTGCGGAGCTTTCCATTGGCCTGCATGGCCTTCAATTTCCACGGTTGCGCCCATGGGCATGGAAGACACAATCAACTGTCCTTCTTTCGCAGTGGGCGGAGCTACCGGAGCAGCAGGCGCGTAGCGAGCTGATCTGCCTGCACGCGCGGGAGCAGAAGCCGACGCGGACTGCGATTTGCTCTGCTCGGCATTATCCTGCGCTGCTTTTACTTTTTCGATTGCCTGCTCTGCCTTGCGGCCGAACGGCAGTGCTTTCGCGCTGGACGGCGCAGCCGAATCTTCTTCTTCCGCAGGGTGCCGCTGGAACAGCAATGCTAAAACCACGATCAGGCAAAGTCCGCCGACCACAGCCGCAACCACCTTCCAGTGGTTCGCCGTGCTCACCGGCTTACGCGCAGACGTTTTTTCCGAAGGACCAACATATGTTGTCCCCACGGTTCCCGGCGTCGCTCTAACTGCCTGGCTAGCCGAACCTAAGGGTATCGCTCTAAAACTTTGGCTCGCGTTGGGTCCAGGTATGGCTTTAAAACTCTGGCTCGCGTTCGGTCCCGGCGTAGCTTTGAATGATTGGCTGGCATTGGGCGAAGGCTGAACTCTGATTGCCTGGCTGGCATTCGGTCCCGGGCCGTCTTTATAGGCAGGCATTGATCCTGTGCTGTTAGCGCGATTAACCGGCGCTGCTTTGGCAGCTTCTTCCAGCGCGGCAAAGAATTTCTGTCCGCTGGCAAATCTTTCTGCCGGATTCTTCGCCAGCGCCTTCAACACTACTTTTGAAATTTCTTCCGGCACGCGCGGATGCGCCATCTGCATCGGGTGCGGATTCACGTCTGTAATGGCGCGATCCACTTCACCCAAGTGCGGCCCGCTGAACGGGCTGCGCGCCGTATAAAGCTGATAGATGATTGTGGCGGCGTTAAAAATGTTTGTCGTCGCGGTCACCGGTTTGTGCTTTACCTGCTCCGGAGAAAGATACGGTTCATTTTCCAGCTTCTTCGTCGGAGACTGCGTCAGCAGGTTCTTATCACGCAGCAGGCCAAAATCCAGCAGCTTAAGCGTGCCATCGGGCAGCACTTTGATGTTCGTCGGATTCAGAAAATGATGAAAGACGCTTTTGCTGTGCGCGTAATCCAGCGCGGCCAAAAGCTGCTTGGCCAGTTGCAGCACTTCGCTCATCTCCGGCTGGCGTTTGGCCATAAATTCCTTGAGGGTTTGCCCCTCAACGAATTCAGCCGTCATGAAAACCGTAAAATCTTTGTAACCACAGGTATATAGCTTGGCGATGTTGGGATGGTCCAGCGCGCTCGCGGCTTTCGCTTCAGCCAGAATTTTCTGGATCAACTCATTCGCGTCGTCCAGCCACTCCGGAACTTCAAACTTGCGTAGCGCGACGAACCTGTTTTGCTGCGGATTTCTTGCCTGATGGACCACGCCTACGCTTCCTCGAGGCAGTTCCTTGACTAGTTCAAGGCTGGCCGTGCGCGGAGCTGTAGCGGTTGCGCCAGTGGCATTCCCTGGTGATGAAACGGTGGCGTCGCCTGTGGCCGTGGCGGTTCCTGTGGCGGTTTCCGGGTTTTCTTGCATCTTGGGGTACCTATCAGTTACCTATGCAAGTTCTCTGGGAGGAGGACAGCGCAATCGTACCCCAAAGTTCCGCCGCCCGTGCCCACAAGAACAGTACCCCAGGGTTACTTAGGTAATTGGGGGAGATCCTTTCCCACAGAAGGCACCCTCTTTCGCAAGCTCAGAGTCGCTCAGGGCAGGCACGGACCAGGAAGGGAGAGCCAGCGATAGCAGCGGCGGCGGCGCGTTAGTCTAGCCGCTTCGCGCAGACAGGAACCCCCTCCGATGTTGCCCGTTTGCCGCGGCGCCAATGGCCATTCTTCTCGCAATAATGGGCCTTTCGGCCATGCCCCACACATGCTTTTTATCGTGTCACGATTCTGTAAACCCTTGCAAACCAGCAATTTTAGCGGCTCGGAATGCTTATTGCTTTTCCCGCCGGGTTAAGTAATACTCTCGGGCGC
>DATBVH010000456.1:0-7053 GCA_036515395.1 Candidatus Angelobacter sp. | reverse complement strand
AGTGAAGGATCGCATGCCTCACTCGAGCCCGATCCGCTTCTGGAAAGCGCCTATGAAGAATTTCTCTCCGGACGTCCTGCCGGAACCGCCTTGGATGTTGCCGGAGGCGTTGGGCGCCACGCAATCTGGTTGGCGCAGCGCAGTTGGCGCGTGAAGCTGCTGGATATTTCCGAAGTTGGAATTCAACATGCGAATGAGAATGCGGAGCGCACCGGGACGGCGGGTTCCATTTCGACACAGATCTGCGACCTGAATACTATGCAGGATTTGGGTCGGCAACAGTACGATCTGGTCCTTGTGTTCTTCTTTCTCCAGCGGGAACACTTCCCTGCCTTGCTATCGGCGCTCAAACCTGGTGGTTTTCTGATTTACAAGACGTACACCACGGAGCAGCAGCGCTTCAACGGTGGCCCCAGTCATCCCATGTTTCTGCTTGGCCCGAATGAGCTGCTGCACGCGTTTTCATCGCTGCGCGTGCTTCATTATCACGAGACCATTTGGGAAAAAGGCGTGGCGGAGTTGGTCGCGAGGAAATAGCAATCAGGAATCAGTAATCAGCATTCAGGCTTTGATAAAGGGTCACAACTTCAAAGGTTTTCATTTCGCCTGCCAGACTCCCTAAGTGCGAATGCTAAAATCGGTGCTTCACGCAAATGGCAAAACGCAAAATTTCTCATGGACACTCCATCACCGGCAAGCCTAAGCCGCGCAAGAACCATTGCTTTGGCTGCGGCCACGATAATCCCCAGGGCATGCGGTTGAAGTTCTCCCTGGACGAAGAATCCCGCCAGGCCGTCTGTCACTTCAAGCTATCGCGGAAATATACTGGGCCTCCGGGCTACGCTCATGGCGGCATTATCGCCACCATTCTGGACGAAGCCATGGGAAAGGTGAACAAGTTTCGCAACGTGCTGGCGCTTACCGGGTCCATGGAGATCAAATATCTCAAGCCCGTGCCGCTGGGCGAGCGGCTCAGCGTGACTAGTTTAGAGCAAAGCGTGGACGGTCGCCGCCACATCAATATGGCGGAAATTAGCAATGCCAGGGGTGAAGTTCTGGCGCGCAGCACAGGTACGTTTATTGCCATTGATCCGGAAAAGATGTTTGCTCGGCATGGAGTCCCTGCGGGCGTGATCGCGGATACCGGAACAAAAGCCTGATTGCAGCAGAAATCCTTCCAACCGAGTAAAATAAAGATTCAGCCCTACAAGTTCGCCGTGACGCTCAGCGTGACACGGCGCAGGAGTTCGCCATGTCCAGATCACGGGGAAAGAAAGAAACCACGCCGGCAAAGGCCCATAAACCCATCTCCAACGGTCACAGTGTCACCGTCACTTCTAATGGCGGTGGAACGGTGCTGAACGGCAATGCCGGACTGCGACTGAAAACCGGCTTGGCGGAGATGCTCAAGGGTGGCGTGATCATGGACGTGACAGACGCTCGCCAGGCCGAGATTGCCGAGAAAGCCGGCGCTGCGGCGGTGATGGCGTTGGAGCGTGTGCCTGCACAGATTCGCGCGCAGGGCGGCGTGGCGCGTATGGCATCGCCCAAAAAGATTCGCGAGATTATGGAGACGGTCTCGATACCGGTGATGGCAAAGTGCCGCATCGGCCACTTTGCCGAAGCGCAGATCCTTCAGGCGCTGGGCGTCGATTACATTGACGAATCCGAAGTTCTTACCCCGGCTGACGAAGCGCACCACGTGGATAAACATGCTTTCCAGACTCCTTTTGTCTGCGGCGCGCGCAATCTGGGTGAAGCCCTGCGGCGCATCGCTGAAGGCGCGGCCATGATTCGCACCAAGGGCGAAGCCGGCACCGGCGACGTGGTTCATGCCGTGAAACATATGCGACAGATTGTCCGCGAAATGAAGATGTTAAAGGCCCTATCTGAAGAAGAGCTTTATGCCCAGGCCAAGGACTTGCAAGCCCCGGTTGAGTTGGTTCGACTCGTAGCCAAGACCGGCAAACTGCCGGTGCCGAACTTCTCTGCCGGAGGAATCGCGACGCCCGCTGACGCGGCATTAGTTCGTCAGTTGGGAGCGGAAGCAGTGTTCGTCGGATCGGGAATCTTTATGGCTGACGGCCTCAATTTCTGCGAACCGAAGGAAGCGGAGAAGCGCGCAAAGGCGATTGTCCGCGCCTGCACACATTTTGACGATCCTAAAGTGTTGCTTGAAGTCAGCGAAGACTTGGTCGGAGCAATGAAAGGTTTGGCTGTGGCGGCAATGGCTGAGGGTGACTTGCTGCAAACAAGGGGCTGGTGAGGTAAACCTACCACTGAAATACAGAGGCACGGAGAATTGCCAGAAGTGCCAAAATTGCCGAAACTGAAAACCAAACATGGTGATCATCAGATCCTTCGATCTAGGGTTTTCTCCGTGTCTCCGCGTCTCCGTGGTGGGTTTTCTTTTTGGGTTTCAATATGAAAATCGGCGTCTTAGCCATCCAGGGTGACTACGAAGCGCACAAGGCGCGGCTGGAGCAATTGGGCGCTGAGGTCACACTGGTGCGCAAGCCGGAGCAACTCGATGACATTGATGGCATCGTGATTCCCGGCGGAGAATCCAGCACATTTCTAAACTTTCTGGCAGAGCGAGGCTTTCTGGAAAAGCTGCGCGACTTCGTTTCTACCAAGCCAACGTTCGGCACCTGCGCCGGCGCGATCCTGTTGGCGAAGCACGTTGAGAACCCTCCGCAAAAATCCCTCGAAGTGATGGACATACGTGTCCGCCGCAATGCCTACGGTCGCCAGATTGACAGCTCGATCCGCGAAGCCCAGAGCAAGCTAGGGCAGAAACCGCTTGAGATGGTATTCATT
The DNA here is from genome assembly GCA_036515395.1 of Candidatus Angelobacter sp. Classification (GTDB taxonomy): domain Bacteria; phylum Acidobacteriota; class Terriglobia; order Terriglobales; family Acidobacteriaceae; genus Angelobacter. Next base: position 4,233 of record DATBVH010000456.1, on the reverse strand, counting down.
CGTGCTCCTAAAATCGTCGGCACAGGAAAAGACGTTGAAGTTCTAGCCACTGCTGGTGGAGATCCTGTGCTGGTACGTCAAGGCAAAATGCTGGCCGCCACCTTTCATCCCGAATTATCGGAAGATACAAGAGTCCACCAGGAGTTCGTCAAGATGGTGAGAATGGCCATCGGCGGAAATAATGTCTAGAGCGCTCCGGCTCGCGCTGCTGCTGATCGTTGTTGGCTGTATTTATCTTTTTCTGGCGCATCCGTACTGGTTTCCTTCTGGTGTTTCCGCAAGCTCGGCCTCAATCGATTATCAATTCAGAATCGCTTTCTGGATATTCGGAGCGCTGTTTGTTGTCGGACACCTTATTCTGATCTTTGTTCTGTCAAAGAAGCCGCAGACCGGTAGCAAGATTTCCCACGGAAGCTGGCGGCTAGAAGTTACGTGGACCCTTGCTGTCACAATTATCTTTTTCTGGTTCAATATTTCCGGTGAGCGCTTGTGGTCGAAGATCATGCCTTCGGAAAAGAAGGCCGGTGATATAGAAGTTGAGGTTACCGGGGCGCAGTTCCAATGGTATTTCCGCTACCCCGGAGCTGACGGAGTTTTTGGTCGAACAGACGTCCAGAAGTTCGCCAAGCCAGACGAAGGCAATCCGCTAGGCATTGACCCCGGCGATCCATCTGGGCGTGATGACATTCTCTCAACATCCATGGTTGTTCCCGCAGGCCACACTGTACAACTGCGTCTGCGGGCGCATGACGTGATTCACAGTCTTTTTATTCCGGCTATGCGCTTTAAACAGGATACTGTCCCCGGGATGGAGATTCATTCACATTTCACTCCCACCCAAATTGGAAATTATGAGATTGCCTGCGCTGAACTATGCGGCATGGGCCACTATCGTATGCGCGCGGTAGTGCGGGTGTTGAGCGAAGAAGAATTTCAAAGATGGATCAAGGCTCAGGAGACGGCTACAGCGAGCCACTGAAACATGATCACTCCTTCAATCGGCAGCACCGGATCAACCGAGAAATCATTTCTGCGCCGCCATTTCTTCACTACCGACCATAAAGCTATTGGCCGTGGGTATTTTTTCTTGTCATTGGCTGCTGTATTGGTAGGCGCATGGCTTTCCTTGCTGATGCGTATCCATCTGGTCTGGCCCAGGGCAACACTTCCCTTTCTGGATGAGATCAAGCCGGAAGATTATCTTGCCCATCTGACCATGCACGGAACATTGATGGTTTTTTTTGTGCTGTCCACGGTGCCGCAAGCCGGTTTTGGGACATTCTTTCTCCCTTTACAATTGGGCGCGTCAAATATGGCATTTCCTCGACTGACTGCCATTGGTTACTGGACGGCATTAACGTCATTTCTGGTTCTAATGGCTGCATTCGTCGTTCCTGGCGGTCCGTCCGGCGCTGGTTGGACGCAGTATCCGCCTCTCAGCGCGCTGGCTTCCGCAGGACCCGGACAAGGCTTAGGGACCGATCTGTGGCTGATCAGCATTGGCCTGTTTTGTTTGTCATCGCTCATGAGCGCCGTCGGCTTTGTGGCCACTACAACGCGTCACCGCGCTCCTGGGATGACGTGGTTGCGCATGCCACTGACGTGTTGGTCCTGGTTCGTTACGTCAATACTGATTCTTCTCGCCTTCGGCATTCTTTTGGCCGCAGTGGTCCTGTTGATGCTCGATCGGCACGCAGGAACAAGCTTCTTTATTCCCGGCGGACTGCTGATCAGCGGCAAGGCGATCAATCATTCTGGCGGTTCGCCCCTGATGTGGCAGCACCTGTTCTGGTTCTTCGGACATCCAGAGGTTTATATCGCCATCCTTCCCGCGATGGGGGTGACATCTCACTTGCTCTCGGTCTTCGCGCGCAAGCCGGTCTTTGGTTACAAGGCGATGGTCGGCGCTACGCTGGCGATCGGCGCTTTAGGTTTCATGGTCTGGGGACACCACATGTTCGTCAGTGGCATGAACCCGTATGCCGGATTTGCGTTCTCCACACTAACAACAGCTATCGCCGTACCTTCCGCTATCAAGACTTTCAACTGGGTGGCAACGCTTTACGGCGGAAGAATTCGCTATGCCACGCCTCTGCTGTTTTCCGCCGGCTTCGTATCGCTCTTCATCACTGGCGGACTCACCGGCCCGATTCTTGCCCAACCCGCGCTCGATGTCTACCTCCATGACACATATTTTGTGGTTGCGCATTTTCACCTGATCATGGCCATGGCGGGCGTGTTTGCCATCTTTTCCGCTACGTATTTCTGGTTCCCCAAAATGTTTGGCCGAATGATGAATGAACGCCTAGGGCGGTGGCATTTCTGGGTCACGTTGTTTGGCGCTTACACCACGTTCATGCCGATGCACTTGCTGGGAATCGCCGGACATCCACGCCGCTACTCCGAATTAAGCGGCGTACAATATGTAGCGGCCATGGCGCCGTTGCAGAAATTTGTGACCGTGGCCGCAATCGTTACGCTCTTGGGACAAATCATTTTTCTTGTGAATTTGTTCCGGAGCATGCTCAATGGACCGGTGGCAGATGCCAACCCTTGGGAATGCAGCACGTTGGAGTGGAACTCACAAATTTCATCCGAAGGATTTAGTAATTTGCAGCCTCATGTAAATCATGGGCCGTATGAGTACAATATTTCAGGAGCAGAGAAAGATTTCGTGATGCAGGACGCTCCGGCCAGCTAGATTAAGCGGCTGCGCCATCTAAATAGTGCTATGCCGATCATTAGCGATCGAGTTGAAGTTGAACGTAAGCCGAAGTTGGGCGGTGGAGGGCCGGGAAAAATCCCGCATCGCCGCGGCTACGGCGGTGGCGATGATGGCGACCACGGCAATTCCGGCGATTTTCACTCGCGCGAGCAGCGCATGCGGCGCTACCGCATTGGAATGACACTCTGCATTGTCTCCGTTACAGCGGTCTTTGTCCTGCTGACCATGGTCTATGTTTTCCGCATGGGCAAGGGCCGGTTCGATGAAGACACGCGTCGCTGGGTCCGAGATTGGATACCATTAACCCTTCCCTATCTGCAGCTTTGGATCAATTCCCTCGTCTTGCTGCTCAGCAGCTTGACGCTTGAGCTGGCGCGCCGTTCCATGGCCAGGAAAGAAGAATTCGCCGCCATGGGCATTGTTCCCCCAAGGTTCGGGCGTGACTTACCGTGGCTCGGCATCACGGTTTTCCTGGGCTTTTGCTTTCTTGCCGGGCAGGTTCTGGTATGGAACATTCTTAGGGCGCAGGGGGCCTTTTTAGCCTCTAACCCAAGTCGATCGTTGTTTTATATCCTCACCGGCACCCATGCTGTCCATCTGGTAGGAGGGTTGGTCGTGCTGTTGTATGCCGTAGCCGGACGCTTGTTGGCCGTTCGATTTGAATCGCAAAGGATTGCGGTGGAGGTTACAGGCTGGTACTGGCACTATCTGGCGTTTTTGTGGTTCGGAATCTTTGCTTTGGTTCACTTCGCCCGAGGCTGAGTAGAAAGCCTCCAGAGTGTCAGAACCGCTAAGCCTGCTCGCCTGAACGCTTTACCCTGACAACTGTAATTTTCCCGAAACCTTCCTCAAATCCCGGCGCTTTCAGCTTGGCCGCCATCCGCTGGATAACGTCCTCTTTTACCTGACGTTCACGTTTGCGATTACGCTCAAGGCAAACTTCAAGTGGAACATCGAAAAAGACTGCATGTACCTCATAACCAAAGCCTTTAGCCATCTTGATCCATTGGCGGCGCTCATGCGGGGCGAGGTTGCTGGCATCCACGTAATTCCATGGCATGCGTGCAATCAGGCGAGCACGGAGTAATGATCGAAGAGTGGAAAAGACCAAGCCTTGATAGCGCTGCTCGGTGATGTCGTCAAAGAGAATCGAGCGCAGCATGTCACTGGAGAGCGGGGTAACACCACGACGCTTGAACCAGGTCGTCTTGCCAGATCCCGGCAAGCCGATAGCAAGCACCACCACGCCTTTAGATGGCCGTCCTGAAGCCTTTCCCGCTGGCTGTGCCGGCCGATGCTCTGGGGTACCCGGCGGCGGCATGGACGGCGATTCCGGCTGTACCTCGGTTTCCATGCGCGGCTCATTGGCTGCTGGCGATTCCTGCGCGACTTCGGGAGTGCGAGCAGCCTCTGGCTCCACGTCGTCATAGGCCGGCATCAGGGGCTGGGGATGAGCTTCATCGACCAGAGGCTTCTGCTGGCCTACCTTGCCAGTGGCCTCCGTCTCA
>DATBVH010000455.1:0-3408 GCA_036515395.1 Candidatus Angelobacter sp. | reverse complement strand
ATGTGATTATATTTAGAATCTCTTGGGATTATCGTCAAGCTCTGAAAAATTGAGGAACCGAATATTACTCATGGATTCCCTTAAAAAAGATTCCCGCCTACGAATTTTCTTCTTTGTCTCGATTGCGCTTCTGATGCTGGCAGCGCCTTTTACCGTTGCCCAAAAACATAAGCCCAAAACCCGCGCTGCTGCTTCTGAACCGGCTGAAAAACCTTCACCCCGGCCCAAACGGGACCGCGATCCCGCTATCCTCCAGATCATAAAAGATGTTTCGCCCCAGCATGCTCAGCAGACTGACGAGAAGCTGGTCAGCTTTGGTACTCGCAGTACGCTCTCGGTCAATAATCCTGGCGCTGCCACATCCCCGCAAGGCATTGTAGCTGCCCGCAACTGGATCAAGTCAGAATTTGAAAAAATTTCCGCGGAATGCAATGGCTGTCTGGAAGTCAAGACAGACACTTTTATCGAGCAGCCTAAAGGCCCGAATGACCGCATCAAGAAGCCTACAGAAATTCAGAACGTCTATGCCATCCTGAAGGGCACTGATCCGGCCCAGGCTAAGCGCATTTATCTGGTTACGGGACATTACGATTCGCGAAATTCGATCAATGAGAATTCCACGGATCCCGCGCCCGGCGCCAATGACGACGGCAGCGGCACTACCGTCTCATTAGAATGTGCGCGCGTGCTCAGCAAACACAAATTTCCCGCCACCATTATCTTTCTTACTGTAGCCGGTGAAGAGCAGGGTCTGAACGGAAGCACTCATTTTGCCAAAATGGCCAAAGAACAAGGCTGGCAGCTTGAGGGCGTGCTGAACAATGATATTGTCGGCGGCAACCGCACACCCGGCGATACAGCACAGAACAACAACTGGGTGCGCGTGTTTTCTGAGGGCATTCCCGCGGCGGCGACGGACGCCGATATTAAGCGTATCCGCAACCTTGGCGGCGAAAACGATTCGGCTTCGCGCGAACTGGCGCGCTACATCCATTCCGTTGGTGAAACGTATGATTTCGGGGCGTTTACTCCCAAAATGATCTTCCGTCGCGACCGCTACCTGCGCGGAGGCGACCACACCGCTTTCAATGAGCAGGGCTTCGCCGCCGTCCGCTTTACCGAATATCGTGAAGATTACAACCATCAGCATCAAAACGTTCGCACGGAAAATGGCATCGAATATGGTGACCTGCTGAAATTTGTGGATTTCGATTATGTCGCAAATGTGGCGCGACTGAACGCGGCAACTCTGGCGTCGCTTGCTTCGGCGCCCGCGCCGCCGAGCGAAGTTCATTTGTTGACCAAACAGTTGGAGAACGATTCCAAGATCCAATGGAAGCCAGCACCCGGAGCCACTGCCTACGAAGTGCTGTGGCGCAAGACGACGGACGCCGATTTCCCGGAAGAAAACGTCCAACGAACCACCGAGCCCAAAGTAGACCTACCGGAGTCCAAAGACAATGTAATTTTTGGAGTACGATCAGTAGATGCCAAGGGCCACAGAAGTCTGATTGTGATTCCCGAACCGGAAAGATAAAAGATAAGCCGATGCCCAGAAATACCTCCGCGACGATGGGATTCCCCAGATTCTCCGGGGCTGTCCGAAACCTGGTGATCATCAACACAGCGGTGTTTGGTGTTCTGCTCTTGCTGCAGGCGTTTGCCGCTAATCAGGCATTGTGGATCGCGACTCGAGGGCTCCTCGCGCCAGAGGCAATCAAGCATGGCTGGGTCTGGCAGTTCCTTACCTACGGCTTCTTGCACTTTGAGCCCTTGGGCTTTCTGTTTTCGATGTTGGGAATTTATTTCATTGGCAGTGCGGTGGAAGCGCAAACCGGGCCAAAACGCTTTTACGAGCTCTACCTTGTTTCTCTTATCGGCGCTGGTTTGTGTGGGTTTTTGCTTTCTTTGACGGGAGTTGTAGCGCAAGGCGGGGCTATGGGATCCGGTCCTGCCGCCAATGCGTTATTGATGGTTTTTTACCTGCTTTATCGTGACGCCCGCGTCATGCCAATGTTCATTCCCATTCCTATCCCGGTCAAGTACATAGTAATTTTTGCGGCTGCGGTGGAAGGCGCATATTTGCTGCTCACCCATTTTTCTATGTTCTATACGGTCCAGCTCCTTGGCATGGGATCTGGTTATCTGTGGTACAGCTACATGTGGCGTCGCATGAATATGTTCGCTTACGTTGGCAATCAAGCGGCTTCGTTCAAGAATAGCTATTACCGCTGGAAGCGTCGCCGCGCCGGAAAAAAATTCCAAGTCTACATGAAGAAGCACAACCAGGACGCTAAAGATTATTTTGACGAGTACGGCAATTTCCGTCCGCCTGATGATAAGGACAAGAAAAATGGTGGAAGTACGGGTGGGTGGGTGAATTAGTTTTTTACCTCCCGAGCGCGGCGAGGGATCCCTACCGTAACGACAGAGCCGAGGTTTTTGAGGCTTGCTATCCCAAAAAATTCCTGGCAGCTATAGGGATCTCTCGCTTTGCTCGAGACTGAAGAACACTATCTCTTCCGTCTCTCCATCGGACTCACCGGCTTCATCCGTGGCGCTTTGCGGCGCTCCTCATGGACATGCCCAAGGTGCTCGCCCGTACCGACCACATGCAAACGCATAAAATTTGTCGATCCGCTGCTGCTGCGCGTTCCCGCCACCACGGCAATCACGTCTCCCGGCTGCACTGCATGTATTTTCAGCAGGTACGTTTCCGCGTTACGCACCATGTCTTCCCCATTCGCTGTCATCTCGCATGAGAGCGGCAACACTCCCCACATCAGGTTGAGGCGTGCACAGACTGTGGTATTCGCCGCAAATGCATAGATTGGAGCGGTGGGCCGGTACTTGGAAATCAACCGCGCCGTGGTTCCTGTTTCCGTATAAACGGCAATGGCCTTCATCTCCAGATCCTGCGCGGCGTGGGCCACGGATTCACAAATCGTCTCTGAGATAGAAAGCTGCCGGTGCTGGCGTCGTCTCTGGATCGGCTCCTCTTTGGCTGACTCCGCTTCCAACACGATCTTCGCCATCATCGCCACGGCCTCTCGCGGATATTTTCCGCTGGCGGTCTCTGCGGAGAGCATTACCGCGTCTGAGCCATCCAGAATCGCATTCGCCACGTCGCTCGCTTCAGCCCTTGTAGGACGCGGGTTTTCGATCATCGACTCCAGCATCTGCGTGGCCGTAATTACCGGCTTGCGCCAGTCCGCCGCGCGGCGGATCACATGCTTCTGGATGATCGGCACCTTTTCCGGCGGCATCTCCACGCCCAGATCGCCGCGCGCCACCATTACGCCGTCCGCCACATCTAGGATTTCTTCCAGGGCTGCGGGATCGATCGCTTGTGGTTTTTCCAGCTTGGCAATCACCCATGCGTCGGAATTGTGTACACGCACCTGACGT
>DATBVH010000454.1:0-4363 GCA_036515395.1 Candidatus Angelobacter sp. | reverse complement strand
ATATAGGGGGGAGGGGGAGGGTGCTTGGCTGCGAACAGGCAGAGGGACGCAAACATCGGGAAAATTGAGACATCGAGGACATCGGGAAAGCTAAATTCAGTCAGTAAGAGGAAACCGGCGTAACCACCTACGGTGCTTTCCCGGTCGGCTTCCGCCGCCAGAGGGGCCATAATAAGGGCTGCTCGTAAAATACTTTGGAGTTTCCATGAAACCACGCTGGCACAAACTTTGCCTTTCTTTGCTGATGGTCTGCGGACTTGCCGTAATGGCGCAATCGCAGACTGCTGTAGCCGATCGCAAGAAGGTGATTGACGATGCGCGGCACGCATATTACAGCCTGCGTATGGCCGGGCTGGACGAGTTCCGCGCCAATGTACAACCAAACTGGGAGCTGGTACTGAAAGACCAACTCAAGGCTGATCCTGTGGGCGCACAAGCCGGCCTAAAACTTTTGAACGGGATACACTTTGCCATGCTGCTGGACCAGAGTGACAAAATTACGGTTACGCACCACTCCGATACCGAGCCATCCAACGAACAGCAGCGCAAGGGCTTTGAAGACATTTATTCCGGCATGGATCAGGCCATCAACGGCTTTTTTACGACATGGGAACTGTTCATGCTGAACTCACCATTCCCAAGCGTCGATCGCGATTACAAATTGGAAGATCTGGGCACGCAGTACCGTCTCTCCTATAAAGATGGCGCCTCGGACGTGGTTACCATGATGGGCAAGAACCTGATCATCACCGATATCAAGGTAAGCTCATCGGACTTTGTCAGCTCTGTGCGGCCGCAATTTGTGCACACCGCGAAAGGATTTATCCTTTCCGGCTATGACGCAGATTACAAGCCGACCTCAGGCTCCGGCGTGGTGAAGCTAAGTCTCAAGATGGATCATAAGCCGGTAAATGGGCTGCAGCTGCCAACCAGCCTGGTGCTGGACAGCGTGATGGACGGCGCTCCAACTCATATGGAATTGGCGTTTTCTGCGCATGAAGTAAAAAGCCACTAAGGCGCAGACGAACTCACGAATTCGTCGTCACTGCCGGGGCGGGGTGGAAATCACCGATCTTCACGATGATCCGTCCCACGCCCATTAGGTATGCGCTTTGATGAGTGCCGCCCCAACCGCCTGCTGGTCCCTGCACATGAATGAGGCCGCCTTTGGGGATAATTCCGGCAGAATTATTCGCTTTAGGCCCTTGACCAAATTTGTAGTGCCAGTACGGAGCATCGAATATAGCGGAGAAAGGGACGTAGTAGCCTTCGGGCATTTGCTGGGCTCCGATCCGAGAACAACAACTTTTACCACAGGGACACTGAGGAACACAGAGGGAAATCACAGCAAAGTGTAACTGGGGCCACAACGAAACTGCCCGCAGGTCAGGGCGCATGCGCTCCACAGGTTTTATTGCCCAGAATGCCTGTTCCAGGAAGATGCAAAGTTAAGTCAGTTCGTCTGGATGAGCTTCAATATATGTCACAGCTTTTTCTGCCATTTGGCGCTCGCCGTTATAGCTGAGTTTTGCGGGTGCGTCGGCCAGGGGAAGCCAGTAAGCGCGACGGACTTCATGTCGCATAGCGGCGGTAACATTGTCGATCTGGCCGGACTGATATTTGGTAAGAAAGAACGAGACGATCTTAAACGCCTTTTGATTTCCGGCCCATTTGCGCACGTAGACGTACTTTACGTCGCCGAGTTTGGTGATCAGTGTGGCCTTGAGTCCCGTTTCTTCATGGACTTCACGCAGAGCGGTTTCTGCTGGCTTTTCTCCGGAATCGATATTGCCCTTGGGAAGGGCGACAACATTTTTACGGTCTTCGGGCTCGCCTTCGCGGCCAGGCTCAATTACGGCCACCCACCACTGTTTTTGCATGTATCGCAAAACCAGCGCCCCGGCGGAAAATTCTCGCAGCATTTTGGTCAAAAGAGTATCTGCCCGATCATGAAAATGAAGTTAAACAGGCTATTTGGCACCTTATGAAGCCCGTTTTGGGCCACATTGAGATTACCAACGTCATCAGAGGTTGTCTCTGCTCAAGGTAAATAAAGCGAAACTAACGGTTGATGGTTATGGTCTAACTTACTGTACAAACGCTTGCGGTTAACCAGCATCTTACGACAGAGGTGCAATCCGGGTGCGGCAAGTCCCAGGTTAAGGAGCGCCGTTGAAGAATACGCTGAATAGAATCGTACGTTCCGTGCGCGCCCTGGGGCGAGAACTTGCCCGCCAGACTGTTCCTGAAGTACCTCCCATTGAGCCGCCACGCGTTCCGAAAGTCGGCATTGCGCTGGGCGGAGGTTTTGCCCGCGGACTGGCCCACATTGGCATTCTGAAAGTCCTTGAAGAAGAAAATATTCCTGTTGATTTTATCGCAGGCACAAGTGTTGGATCAGTCATCGGCGCAGCCTATGCCAGCGGCATCAGCGCCAAGGAACTGGAAGAAGTAGCGGCGCTTGTCCGATTTAAAGATTTCTCTCGCTGGACCTTTTCCCGCTTTGGTCTCTTCAGCAATGACAAAATGTCTATTTTCCTGCGCAAGATACTGCGCTGCAAAACTTTTGAAGAGCTAAAGATTCCATTGGCCATTGCCGCTACTGACATTATTACCGGCGATGCCGTGGTCTTCACCAAAGGCGACCTCGTGGATCCCGTACGCGCAAGTTGCGCCTATCCTGGAATGTTTCAGCCGGTAAGAATCGGCGGACAATTGCTGGTGGACGGCCTGCTGGCTCATTCCGTCCCCGCGGCTCCGCTGCGCGATATGGGCGCCGAGCGCGTAATCTCAGTCCACTTGGCGGCACACTGGGTAAAGCCGGGCGGCCCTCGCCACGTGTTCGACGTGATTGGACAATGCTTCTCCATTGCGCAGGAACGGATGTGCGGGCCATGGAAGGCCGCGTCTGACATTGTGCTGCAGCCGGAGATCGGCGAATTTGCTTACGATGATTTTGTACGCGCACCCGATCTGATCCGCTGCGGAGAAATAGCTGCCCGTGCTGCTATGCCGGAAATCCGCGCATGGATGCCCGCACCTGCAACGGTAACCGCTGCTGTCCTGGAACCCGGGTTGAACGCAACGATGATGTCGCAGACGGACTGGCAGTCCGCGACGCAGCCCACTCCTTTAAAGACATAGGCATAAAGACCAGGCAAAACTCAGAGCAGGCTAAAAGGAAAATGCGTGAGAGGTTCGCCCCGTGGCGAAAGGATTTCAACCACAAGACGGTCTGTGATGGGGAGATTTCCGGCGTCGATGTTGATGCGATAGACGCGTTCGTCGTATGGCACGTCAGCCGGGACGCCGATCATTTCAATGGACTGCGGCACAATTTCCCGCACTTCAAATCCGTGATAAGCACGGACACGGAACTTTAGCTTGAGCAGCAGTTCCTGGGGATCGTCAGCCATCTCGATTGACGTCATTGGCCCATCAAGAAAGACTTTCTTGAGCGATGCAGTAATACGAAAACTGAAGTGCCGAGGAAATTCTTTGACCGTGCTGCCATCGGTTGAAACGAGCTTTGCTTTCAAGCCTTCCGACACACGCTGCGCACCTTCAAGTTCCGGACACTCGATCAGCCCTATTAATGAGAGCGTGGTCTTGGATGGCTTGAGCAGCATCACTTCGTATCCGGCGGGCAAGTTGGAACGCATGCCGGGCGTTGGCTTTGGCGCATTTCTGGCCATCGCGGCAAGTGTGAAGCCGATAACGATCAGGAGAAGGCCGGTTAAAGTAATTCTTCGGGCATTCATGGCGAGTTCTTTTCCGGCTTCCGGCGTGTGGCATGAAACGGCCCGGCGTGATACACAAGAAGCTCATCTGATGAGAGAAGGGTAAAGAGAAAAAAGATGCTTCGGCTCCTTTGTTTTACTGCTCATCCTGACGACGAAGCCGGTTCATTTGGCGGCACGCTACTGCGCTACGCCGAACGCGGTGTTGAAACCTACGTCATTTGTCTTACGCCGGGCCAGGCCGCCACGCATCGAGGCCCGGCCAAGTCGGATGATGAGCTTTCTGCAGCCCGCCGCCTGGAATTCCAAGCTGCCTGCAAATTGCTGAAAGTAACCAGCGGAACCGTGCTCGACTATCCCGATGGCAAGCTCGACCGCCAGGATTTTTATGCGGTAGTTGCCGATCTGACTCGCCGCGTCCGCGAGTTGCGCCCGCATGTGGTAATGACCATGGGCACTGAAGGCGCTATCACTGCGCATCCGGACCACTCCATGGTTTCCGTTTTCGCCACCATGGCTTGCCACTGGGCCGGACGCACAAACCGCTTTCCTGACCAGTTGGAAAACGGACTCACGCCCCACCGCACGCAGAAGCTTTATTACGCTACAGCTCTATTTACCAT
>DATBVH010000453.1:0-3292 GCA_036515395.1 Candidatus Angelobacter sp. | reverse complement strand
TGGTCACTACTTGTCTATCTGGTTTTTCGCCTTGGTGATATGGCGATACGCGGCCAGTTCACGCACGCGTTTTCCGGGAGATTGGGCGCGCTCTTCGCAATTGAAATCATCCTGGGCGGGATTGTTCCGGTCGCTTTGCTGGCTAGCGAATCGCGGCGTAATAATCCTCAGATTCTCTTTTGGGGCGAGCTTCTCGCCGCACTGGGCATCATTTTCAATCGGATGAATGCGATCCTGTTCGCAATGAACCTGAAAGGGCCCATGCCTCAAAGCGCACCCGCCACTTATTTCCCCACAATTTTTGAATGGGGAATTTCGGTAGGTCTAATTGCCGCAACCATCTTTCTCTTCGGGCTGGCAGCGCGGCTGGTTCCGTTACTCCCAAGGCAGGAAGCCGGACAAGGACGACTGTCATGAACCAGAACGGATGGCTGAAGACACATTCCTACCTGCAACCTCTCGCCTCGCTCCAGGCGCACATCGACGCGGAGATAGCTGACATTCCGATTATCCGTCCTTCAATTCCTGAATGGGACGGCTACGCTGATGATTTTCATGCTGCCGTACCTTTATTACATAGCCCTAAAGCCCGCATCAACCTTGACCCTGTTGAGAAATACATTGCGTTGTTGACCGGGAAGTTGGCCGCAAGCTCTTTGCCCTACAGTCTTGCAAAAGAGAGCAAGCTTCTGAATATCGAGCTGTGCCACGCTCCTAATGCATCCTGCCCCGCTGTGGGCTGGCTGCTGTATGGCACCCCTTTTACAACGTCCGTTCCGGGATTTTTGCGTTACATTGGCTGGAAAGCATTGTCCTGGTATCTGGGCCCTGTGGTAGAGGCCTTTGGTAAATGGCGCGACGAAGAGCGATGGCTTCAAAACTATTGCCCCACTTGTGGCTCATTGCCCAGCATGGCTCAATTAGTCGGCAAAGAACCGGGGCGTCGGCGGTTTCTCTCGTGTGGGTGCTGCGGCACGCGCTGGTGGTACAGGCGTACTGGATGCCCGTTTTGCGATTCCCAGAATGACCATCAGCTGGCAGTACTTACAATTGAAGGAGAACCAGCTCTTCGCATCGATCACTGTGCAAGTTGCAGCGGCTATTTAAAAACCTATGACGGCGAAGGACAGGAAAGCGTGCTACTGGCCGACTGGACGTCGATTCATCTCGATATGATCGCTCAGGACCGAGGACTGAAACGATTGGCCACATCGCTATATCGTCTTTAGTGGCTGCAGATGAATTGTTTGACTATACGAGATTCACGCGATGAGAGAATCAACCTCGCTCCAATCCCGCCTTTTTGAATAGCCAAGACTACGGAATGAAATAAAACGGATTTGGAAGCTTCACTGAGTGCTCTGCCTGGGGCTCACCAGACAAATCACTCATTTGGTCGCCGACGTTCAAAATGATTCTGTATCCCAGGGCGACAATCTTTGCGCGATCACCAGACTTGTATTGTGAGACGGTCTGATCTTTCGGATGATCTTCGGGCCGCAGATAAAGTCCTTCCCAACCGTCGTAGCCCTCGGTCTTGAGATTTGCTGCGGTATCTCCCCGCTGTCCCTCCGGCCTTCCGATGATGAAAAATACCGCAACTTTATCTTTTATGGCCTCTCGGAAAATTCGCAAGGTGCTTGGAATGGCTTTTCCGCAGCGGAAGACGATGCACGAATTCGAATCCGCGGGAACATAACCAAAATCGTCGTGAAGCTCGACGGCCCAATTGGAGAGAGCGGTTTCGTCGATGTCAAGGACAATTGCCAGTCGTTGACCCGATTTTGCCGATGCGAGGCCCTCCTTCAAGAACTGAAAGCGATATCGGCCTGATGTTCCAATTGCGGCCCATAGCAGCTCGCCTCCACGCACGCATAATATTGCTTTAGCTCTTGTTTGACGGTGTTGAGATTCTTCGGCTCGTCTTGAACCGTTACGATTTGCTGCGCAACCGCCGAGCACGAGCAAGAGCAAGCCAATATGAAGCAGATGGAATACAAGATCGTTCTTTTCATCGAAAGCTCCTCAATGTTGTCGTTTAGGGCGCACAACAGACCGTGCTTTTGTTTGCTCTATGTTGTCTCAAACTTCGTGATGTAACCGGCGTGTTGGTTTCTTGATCCAGCGCTATCACCTGCTTCGCGATGGCGATCGTATGCAGACCCGTTTCCGATTACTGCTTCTTCTTTGCCGGCACCAATGCAACTGATGACTGCCCTTTTGCGCGAGTGACCGGCATCAGTTCACCTCGGGCAATTGGCTTGCGCTGGAGCTGATAGTCTGAAGCCCATGCCCCCTGTGCAATGGCGCTTCTGGCATTGAAAAAATTCTCCAATGCAATTGCCACCTGGAATGAAAAATCCGTCGAGTAAGTGTGGTCGTTCATGGGAGTTGCACAACGTAAGTTCTGGAACCATGGCATCCACTCAGGGGTGCCACCTTTCGCTGGCGGGTCTTTCTGTCCATCAGGAACCGCCGTAGGAGGCACCAAGCTGGTTACAGCCGGGTATTGTGCGGCAACGTGGCAGCCCATGCATGATGTGGTGTTCAGGTCGGCGGGACCGTTTAAACGGAAGTTCCATCCCAGGTGTTGAGGCGGCAAGTCTTTGGAATCAAAAATTGCAGTCTCTTTCAGGTCTGGATTCACCGTAGTGTGGAGTACTGGGTAAGCGCCGCTGGTAACGTTGGTTTTGTTGTCAGGATCATCTCCCCACATTAAGCCAGCCGGAACCAGATTCATGAATTTGTTCTGGTTATTGAGTTGGCCGTTGTAAACAAATGTCCCAAATACCCAGCCTGTGAGTCCTGGAGCATCGGCGCGCGCGTCACGCACAGCGATGTCCATTTGCAGCAGGTTAACGGACGCGACTTTGCGAGTGGAAGATTTCCAAAAATTTTCAGTGATATAGGCCTTCCACTGCAATGGGTTTTCAAGATAAGCAATTTTGTCTGTGCCCTGCGGCGCGTCAGTAAACAGGAGCTTGGCGAAAACTGTACCAATGGGGAAGCCGCCACCATATCGTGCATCCGTGGCACGAGGGTCAGGATTGTTAGGATCGGCCCACATTTTTCCCATAGTGTATCCAGCCATGTCATTCACCAGCGTGATTGCGTATACCGAATAGTTTCCGTCTTTGCCTTTCTGGTCTGGCCCTAACTGGTAGGGCGTAACCGGCGCTTCCTTAATAAGTCCACGGAATCCTTCCGTGCCGCCGTTGGGTGGATAGGCTTCTGGGCCCGTAGTTGTGGGGTGAAGCCAGGGAATGTGATACCAGCCACGAATGTGGTTCTT
>DATBVH010000452.1:0-3348 GCA_036515395.1 Candidatus Angelobacter sp. | reverse complement strand
CTCTTACAAACTGGCGCAGGCAGCCGCCCGCACCAGCGCGGAATATGTCGTTTTTTGCGGCGTCCATTTCATGGCGGAAAGCGCGGACGTGCTTGCGCACGCGGGCCAGCGGGTGATCCTGCCGGATTTGAATGCAGGTTGTTCCATGGCGGACATGGCCGAAATTGGCCAGGTGGAAAGCTGCTGGGAGCAACTGGTTTCACTTGGCCTCACGGATGATTTGGGCCATGGGATAACACCGCTGACGTATATGAATTCCACGGCAGCGATCAAAGCTTTTTGCGGCGAGCGTGGCGGGCTGGTGTGCACGTCGTCCAATGCGCCGGCGGCGTTCAAGTGGGCATTTGAGCAAAATGAGAAAATCCTGTTTCTACCTGACCAGCATCTTGGGCGCAACACGGCCTTTTCCATGGGCATTCCGCTGGACCAATGCGTAGTGTGGGACCCGTTCATGATTGGCGGCGGAGTCGATCCGGCGCGGCTACGCAAGGCGAAAGTAATTTTGTGGAAGGGGCATTGCTCGGTTCATCAGCGCTTTCTTCCTGAGCATGTTGATCGCGTGCGGGCGATGCATCCGGGGATCAAAGTGATTGTGCATCCGGAATGCCGTTGGGAAGTTTGCCAGAAGGCTGACGGCGTAGGGTCGACGGAAGGACTGATCAAGATGATCGCCGCCGCTCCCGCGGGCAGCAAGTTTGCCGTGGGCACTGAGATTCATCTGGTAAATCGCATGGGCAAGGAATTTGCCAAAGACGATAAAATGGTCATTACTCTGGATGAATCCGGCTGCCTCTGCACTACCATGTTTCGTATATCGCCACAGCATCTGTGCTGGGTGCTGGAAAATCTGACGGAAGAAAACGTGGTGAACCGCATACAGGTGCCGGATGACGTGAAATACTGGTCACATGTGGCGCTGGACAGGATGCTGGAAATACGGTGAGCCGCGCAAGAACAAGCAGATAAATATGGCAAAACAAAAAACTTTCACGCTGCAGGAAGCGCATGCTCTACTGCCGGTCTTGCGGTCTTTGATCAAGCGCGCCATGGACGATAAAGCCGTGATCGAGGCCGTGGAAAAAGAGTTGTTGGACCTGAAACACCGAATCCTGCTGAGCGGCGGGCTTTTTGTAGATATTCCGGCAGTGGCGCGTCGGCGCGCCCAGCGTGACAAGGCCTTCCAGGACATCAAGGACACGCTGGCGGAAATTGACTCCATTGGCGTGCAGGTAAAAGACCTTGACATCGGCCTGCTGGATTTTCCCTGCGCCGTGGACGATGAAATTGTCCTGCTGTGCTGGAAATATGGCGAAGAGAAAATCGAATTCTGGCACGGCATGGAAGAAGGCTTTAAAGGCCGCAAGCCCATCGACGAGCGCATCCTGCGCGGGAAGAAGAAGGAAAAGCCGAACTAATTTGATAATTGAGTAATTTGGTAATCGCGTAAATGAGTCCCAGGATGGAGCGATTTCGTTCGATAGAGATTTAGTGAATCGGCGGTTCAACAGGAAGCGTGGGTTCAATTACAAAATTACCAAATTTCCCGATTACCAAATTCTCCTATGGCTTTTTCCCTTCCACCCACTCCGGCTTAAATTCTGAATTTGCCAGCCACTTCACAGGACCAAGCATGGAGTGGATCGCCTGTTCCATGTGATTGAAGTCGATGTGTGCGACGTCGTCACCGGGGCGATGATAGTCGGAGTGCAGGCCGAAACTTGAAACAGTGTGCGCGACGATGCCTTGTTTGGCGAGAGCATAATTGTCCGAGCGCTGGAAAAAGTTTTGCTTAGGATGCGGATCGGCTACCAGCTTGGCGCCATGTTTTGCCAGCTCAGGGCCAAGGTTGCTGCGGTCGAAACCGGTGAGCCAGAGTTCGTCAGGTTTTACGGCGGAATCGGCGCGGCCGATCATTTCAAATTCCAGGTTGGCAACAATGCTTTTCAGCGGCACGGGTGGATGCTGAAGAAAAAACTGATTGCCCTGGCCGCCGGTCTCTTCACTTCCAAAAAACACGAACAGCACGGTACGTTTCGGGGCTTTCTCGTGGGCCAGCGCCCGCGCCAACTGGAGAATGGCGACACAACCCGAGGCATCGTCATCGGCGCCATTATAGATGCTGTCACCGTTGACCGCCTCGCGGACGCCAATATGGTCCATGTGCGCGGTGAGAAGAATGACCTGATCTTTCAATTTCTCGTCGCGGCCCTCAAGTCTGCCGATCACGTTGCGGGTGTTCCACTGCTTCTTGCCTTCGGGATAGAAGTTGAACTCGCCGGAGACGTTCTGAATGTAGCCGTCTTCGTCACCAGCCGGTGCGATGCCTATTTCGCGCAGCTGTGAAGCGAGATAAGCAGCGGCGACCAGTTCATCATGGGAGCCGCTGGCGCGCCCCTGCATGGCGTCACTGGCCAGAAATTCCATCTCTCCGCGGATCTGGGCCTGGTCAACATTGGAATGCTGGACGGAAGCTACGGCCAGAAAACAAAAAAGATTGATGAATAAAAGCAGTTTTATGCGGATCGCCATTCTTCTCCTCGACTCGAGCAGTATAGCGTGAACGAATGCGGGGCTTGCAATTTGTCCCTGAACGGAGCAGGGGCTAGATGTTCCTGCTGACGTGGGCCGGATTGGCGGCGCGCGTGCGATTCGGGATTTCGGCGGCAACCTGGCGCAGCCAGTGCAGCTCAGTACGAAATTGTTCGATGACGAGTTTGATCATCCAGACGGCCTCATGAAACGGATGGCCCACTTCGTTTTCTACGGCACGCAGTGTGGCCTGTTCGCGCTCGAGCTCGGCTTCCAGGAATTTCTCTCGACGCCGGAGTTGATTGAGTACCGTCGCCGGTGAAGCCTGCCATGAAAGCGCCATCCATGTGAGGAATGGAGGACGGTCGCGCTGGTTGGTCCAGTCTTCACGTTCAAGGGAAGAGGCCAGAGCGGCTCTGCCTTTTGCCGTGGTGGAAAAAATGCGGCGCTCCGGCCCGAGCGCTGGTTCGTGGTCGCCCGTTTCGGCGATCAAACCAAGGCGCGTCAGCTTTTCCAGCGAGTAATAAACTTGCGGACGGGAAACACCAGCCCAGTCCTGCACCTGGCGGCGCTCCAGTTCCATATTGGCCTGGTACCCATGCATTGGCTGTTCCGCCAGCAAACTGAGCAGCACAAGATCCGGAACCGTGAGCCCGGCCTTTTTTTCTGCAAGCTTCTTTACTCCGGACCTCTTTACTTCGGACTTCGTGGCTCCAAGTTTCCTGGACGCAGTCTTTTTAGCTGCGGGCATTGCGGGCCTTCCGCTGGCGGCTCCAATACCACCACTGGCATTGCTCGGCGGGAAGGAGCGGATTGCGA
>DATBVH010000451.1:0-2101 GCA_036515395.1 Candidatus Angelobacter sp. | reverse complement strand
TCCGACGATTCTCAGCGTAGGAAACTTTGATGGCATTCATTGCGGTCACTTGAGCGTGTTAAAGGAAGTGACAGAGCGCGCACGCCAGAACCACAGCAAAGCAATGGCGGTGACATTTGAGCCGCATCCGTTCCGCATTTTGCGTCCGGATGTGACCCCGCGATTGATTACCCCTCTGGCAAAGAAAGAAGCCCTTCTGGCGCAGACCGGGCTGGATGCGCTGCTGGAAATTCCCTTTACACGCGACTTTTCCATGACCACGCCGGAAGAATTTGCCCGCGACATTCTAGCCGGCAAATTGCATGCAAAAGAAGTGCATGAAGGCGATAATTTTCACTTTGGCCATAACGCCCAGGGCAATACCGCCAGCCTGAAAGAACTGGGCCAACAGTTTGGCTTTGACGTGCGCGTGTATCCAGTAATGATGGTCCGCGGCATTCCGGTTTCCAGCAGCCAGATACGCAAGCTACTGCTCGCAGGGAAGGTCAGCATGGCGCGTCGGCTGCTGGGCCGCGTTTTCAGCATTACCGGCGCTCCCGGTCGCGGACGCGGCTATGGCCACAAATACACTGTGCCAACGATCAACCTGAGCCGCTATGACGATCTGGTCCCCGGCAACGGCGTTTACCTGACCCGCACACGCGTGGACAATGAGATTTTTAATTCCGTGACCAATGTCGGCTTGCGGCCCACGTTTGGCGACGAGTCTTTTGCAATCGAAACTCATCTGCTCGATTTCCATCCACTGGACGTTACAGCACAGACGGAAGTAGAGATTTCATTTCTGAAATGGCGGCGACCGGAGATTAAGTTTCCATCGATTGAAGCGCTAAAAGAGCAGATAGGGGAAGACGTAAGAAGAGCGCAAAGGTATTTTGGGCTAGTGGGGAAGGGACAGCTCACCGCAGAGGCGCGGAGACGCGGAGAAGGTTGAGAAAAAATCCACCACGGAGACACAGAGACACGGAGAAAACCTTCTTGGTGGTTCATTAACACCAACTTTCGCGAAGGTTGAATCCGCCACGGATGTTGTCCGATTTAGCCATTTAATTCGTGCCCTCACCGCGAGCGTTCTTGCACCACCGTTCTTAGACCAAGACACCAGTAGAAGAAATTGTTCTCCGTGCCTCTGTGTCTCCGTGTGGATTCTCGCTCGCAAGCTGATAGAATCCCGACTGTCAAATGGCATCCACCACTCTCCCAACGATTTCTCAAGTCACGTCGGCACAGAAGCGCACGCTGATTGCAGCGGCGCTGGGATGGGGGCTGGATGGATTCGACGTCCTGCTGTACAGCAACGTCCAGATCCATGTGATGACTGCGCTGGGCATTCACTCCAAGGCCATTGCCGGGCTGCCGAATGCTTTTATGCTGCTGGCTTCGGGAATCGGCGGGATACTGTTTGGATTTATTGCCGATCGCATCGGACGCACCAAAGCGTTGATGCTGAGTATCCTGACGTATTCGCTGTGCTCGCTGGGCTCGGGATTTTCGACTTCCATTAGCATGCTGATTTTCTTCCGCTTTGTTCTTGGCCTAGGCATGGGCGGTGAGTGGAACACCGGCGCGACGTTGGTAGCCGAGACATGGCCCACACATCTGCGGGCGCGGGCGATTGCCATTGTGCAGAGCGCATGGGCATGGGGACTAGCCGCAGCGGCCGTGGTGGCGTGGATTGTGCTCGATAAGCTGCACCAGAACTGGCGCTTTGTATTTTTTGTGGGAGTGCTGCCGGCGCTGGTGACGCTTTGGATCAGGCGAAGCGTGCCTGAATCTGAGATGTGGCAGCAGCACAGAAACCAGGCAACTATCAGTGCGCCGTTCTCTGAGGTGTTCTCACCGATGTTTCGCAAGCAGACAATTTTTCTTCTGCTGCTGAACATCTTTGGACTGTTCGCGTGGTGGGGCCTGTTCAGCTGGATGCCGCCTTATCTGACTTTGCCGATAGAAAAAGGCGGCCGCGGCCTGAGCATGATGAACACTACTACCTTGCTCGTCACGCTCAACCTTGTCGGTATGTTTCCTGGCTATCTTTGTTATGGCTGGTTCGCGGACAAGCTGGGCCGCAAGCGATCACTGATTCTGTACACGCTCTGCGCGG
>DATBVH010000450.1:0-3067 GCA_036515395.1 Candidatus Angelobacter sp. | reverse complement strand
GGCTCATCTTGAGCGCCTCAAGGATATCGACCACAGGCGCTTTGTGCTTGGTCTCTACCGTTTCGACTATCTGTTTGCCTTCAACCTTGGCCTGGATCATGGCCATCAGGTTTTCACGATAGGCATCGTGATATTTCTGTGGTTCGAATTCTGCCAGCAGAGAATCGATGAGCATCTTGGCCATGGCGAGTTCTTTGTCTTTCACGATGCTGGTATCAGTGCGGAACTCTTCCACCTGGCGAATCTCGTCCGGATAGTACATGGTGTGCAGCAGAATGCCTTTTGGGCCGGGCCGCAGCACGACGATGTGTTCGCGATTGTGCATGGCGATTTTTGCCACACCAACACAACCGCTCTGGCGCAGCGCCTCAAATAGAAGAGCGTAGGGCTTTTCGCCGGCTTCATCGGGCGCCATGTAATAGGAGCTTTCAAAAAAGATGGCGTCGACCTGCTCAGCCTTCACGAATTCCAGGACTTCCATGGTCTTGGCGGTCTTGGGCGCAACCTTCTTGATGTCCTCGTCGTCAATGACGACATATTTGTCCTTCTCGTATTCATAGCCCTTCACAATCTCGCTGCGCGGGATCGGCTTATCTTCAAGCTGGCAGTAAAGCATCTGCTTGACGCGAGAGTTGTCCGCTTTGTGGAGCTGGTTGAACCCGACGGATTCGCTGCGGGCTGCGCTGTACAATTTGACGGGAAGCGACAGCAGACCAAAAGTAAGATGTCCCTTCCAAACTGTGCTGGCCATTTCATGATCTCCAGATATAAGGGCGTAGGGGTTATGAAAGCACAAAAAGCTGTGCAATACAATCTTCCGAAGATGCTATGTCACTAGAAGAATACCGGCGAAAAAGAGTCTTTTCCAAAACCCCAGAACCTCCTGACAAGCCGAGCCATGGGGAAGGGAACCGTTTTTTTATCCAACGACATAGCGCACGACGTCTCCACTATGACTTGAGGCTGGAAATGGATGGCGTGCTCAAGTCATGGGCGCTGCCGCATGGGCCAACTCTTGATCCTGCAATCAAGCGCCTGGCGGTCCACGTGGAAGATCATCCGCTTGACTACGGCAGTTTTGAAGGCACGATTCCCAGCGGGAACTACGGAGCGGGCAGCGTGACATTGTGGGACCGCGGCACGTATGAATGGCTGGGACCCAAGACCCCGGCACAGATGTGGGAGTCGGGCGATCTGAAGCTGCGATTCCATGGGCATAAGATCGTCGGCGAATTTGCGCTTGTGCGCACCAATCGCGCCAAAGGGAAAGACTGGCTGCTGATCAAAAAGAAAGATTTCGCCGTCCGTGAAGGCTGGGACCCGGAAGCCGATACACGCAGCGTGCTGCAAGGACCAGGAGATATTTCGTCGACAGAGGGCGCGGTAAAAGCTGAAATGCCCGCGTCGCTGGAGCCGATGCTGGCAACTCTGGGCAGTGCGGTGCCTTCAGGCAGCGACTGGCTGTATGAAGTGAAGTGGGATGGATACCGCGCGCTGTGCTTCATTGAAGGCGGCAAGGTGCGGATGCTTTCTCGGCGTGGCACCAAGCTGGAAAAGCAGTTTGCCGCAGTCGCTGCCGCGCTGCTGCCCGCCGTGAAGGCAGATACCGCCATTATCGATGGCGAGATTGTCGCGCTCGATGAAAACGGCAAGCCCAGCTTCCAGCATCTGCAGAACCTCACCGGATTCGGTACCAAACCTGCGCTCAAGGGCATGGTTCCTCCGCCGCTGAACTTCTTTGCCTTCGATCTGCTTTACCTCAATGGCTACGATCTGCGCAAAGCCGCGCTGATTGATCGGCGGCAACTTCTAAGTTCAATCCTGATGCCGAGTGAGATGGTGCGTTATTCCGACCATTTTGCCGGCAAAGGGCAGGAGCTGCTCGACGCAGTACGCGCGAAGGGGCTGGAAGGGATTATCGCCAAGCAGGCGCAGAGCAGGTATGAATCAAAGCGCAGCAATTGCTGGATCAAGATCAAAGTCACCTGCCAGCAGGATTTTATTGTCTGCGGATACATCCTGGGCGAGCGCGAACCGTTCGGTGCGCTAGTGCTGGGATACTACAAAAATAAAAAACTGGTCTATGCAGGCAATGTGGGCTCAGGCTTTACGCAGCAGTCGCTCAAGGCAGTGTTTGAGAAAATTAAGCCACTCATCACCAAGAAGCCAGTGTTGAACGATGTGCCGCGTGATATCGGCGAAGTCACATGGGTGAAGCCGGAACTGGTCTGTCTGGTGAGGTTCACCTCGTGGACGAATGATGACCGGCTGCGTGCGCCGGTGTTTCTGGGAATGCGCACCGAGGTCGAGCCGGAAGAGGTGGTGCGCGAAACAGGGTTGATCGGAGAAAGCCTGCTGGCGGAAGAAACGCAGCAGAAATCTACGCAAGAGGTCTTGCTCCCGACCGATAAAGCTGAGATCGCCCTTGATATCGACGGCCATTGGCTGAAATTTACCAACCTCAACAAAGTCTTTTATCCCGCAGACGGTTACACCAAGCGCGATGTCATCAACTTCTATGCCGTCGCGGCAGATCTGCTGGTGCCGCACTTGCAGGGGCGTCCGCTTTCGCTCAAGCGATATCCCAACGGAATCGATCAGGATTTTTTCTTCCAGAAAGACGCTTCGGGATTTCCTGACTGGCTGCATCGGGAAGAGCTGGCGGATGATGCGGAATCCAAGACGCGGGTGATCTGCGATGACAAAGCGTCGTTGCTGTACCTGGCGAACCTCGGCTGCGTTGACCAGAATCCATACATGAGCCGCCTGGGTACTCTCGAGCATCCGGATTTCATCCTGATTGATCTTGATCCATATCACTGCGGCTATGACCGGATTGTTGAAGCTGCGCAACTCGTGCGGGAAAAGCTGCGCCTGATCGGGTTAACGGGATATCCCAAGACCACCGGCGGCGACGGGATGCACGTGTATGTGCCGGTGGAACCGATTTATAGCTCGGCGCAGACACGGCAGTTCGCAGAGATACTGGCGCGATGGGTTGCAGCCGAACGCCCTGATCTGTTCACCACGCCGCGGATGGTTTCTGCCCGAGAGAAAGGCAAAGTTT
>DATBVH010000449.1:0-8969 GCA_036515395.1 Candidatus Angelobacter sp. | reverse complement strand
GCTGCTGTGATGGCCACACATCCGGGCTGGACCTTGAACTGAAACGATGCGCTGAACACCTGGGCATTCGCGGGTGGAGCGGCGGTATGGTCCACAGTGGCTGCTGTTGGGCCCACATTCAAGCCCACCGGCCCGCAATTGGGAGAGCCGCCACAACCTGCCAGCGCAGCGCATAACACAAGTGATGAAAACTTTTTCAACGGCAGCATCTCGGGTCCTCCTTGCAGCGTTTTAGCGAGTCTCCGCCTTCCCTACCTCATCTTTAACTTACCATCCTGAGATGCCCAATCCTTTGCTGCTGTTGCGAAGCGTGGGAATCCATACTGTTCGTCGGCCCCTTACTGATTCCCTGTTGGGGGACTTAGGATGCCACATCAACGATTCGCACGTAACAGAAACATGACTTAGACGTTTTGTCCGATGTGAACATTGTGAAGCGAGGGACCGCAAAGTCGCATCCTAAAGTTCTGGACAAACAAATCGAACCGAAAAAATTCTCGAAAATTACCCAATTTTTTCAGCGCCAGGTCGCCACGCAAAACCGCGAATCGCAGCCTTTCAAATAGCGCTAAATGCAAGAAATCATATGCTAATATGGCCCAATCGATCACCAGTTTTTGCCAGTCGTAATCCATTTCAATCGAGGTTATTTGCTCACAATGATTCGTCATTTGCAGTTCGTGTGCGTTCTCGCTGTCGCGCCCCTTTTGGCACAGTCGCAAGCCCAGCCGCAGCAACAAGCCACGCCGGCCGCTCAAGGCTCGCAACCATCCGCGGCTATCACAAACAAGCCGCAGCCTGTCCAGCCGCCAGCGCCTGTTGCTCCGGATGCGCCCGTGCTTACGGTGCATGGCGTCTGTCCTGCCGGGCAGACTGCGCCGGCGGACAAACCAGACGCATGCACGATGGTGCTGACGCGCGCGCAGTTTGAAGCGCTGGTCGCATCGCTCAACGTGAACAATACCAATTTTCCGCCCCCCGCGCTCAGAGGCTTTGCCACCGACTACGGCAACATATTGGCCTTGGCCAGCGCAGGCGAAAAAGCCGGCGTGGACAAGGACCCGCGCTTTGCGGACTTGATGAAGATCACACGCGCTCGCGTGCTCGCGGAATCCTATCGCCGGTCTCTGCACGAAAAATACGCCAACCCATCGGACGACGAGATTGCGGCGTACTACAAGCAGCACGTGGATAAGTTTGGGCAGACGAAGATCGACCGCATACACGTTCCTAAAGTTGATCCCACACGCCCGCAGGACCGCCGTCCCGAATTTGAAAAGAAGGCCAAACAACTTGCCAGTGACATTCGGGAGCGCGCCGCCAGAGGTGAAGACGTAACCTCGTTGCAGGTTGAGGTCTATAACACACTCGGAATTAAAACTCAGCCACCGCAAACTGAGTTGAGCACCAGCCCAAAGCCAACGTTCCCCGCGAATGTAGAGCAGGATATCAATGCGCTGAAGGCGGGCGAAGTCACCCAGGTGGAAGTTGAACCTTCCGGATTCAACATATATAAGGTGCGCAGCCGGAACACCATGCCGATAGAACAGGCCCGGGCGCAGATTGTCCGCGAGATTTCCCAGAAGAATATTGATGACGCGCTAAAAGCCGCCACCAGCAGCGTGCATTCTGATCTCAATGAGCAGTATTTCAGCTTGCAGCACGCTGCCCCGCCGCAGAGGATTCAGCCGCGCGCATTGCCGCCGGGCGCTGCGAAACCTGCGCCTCCAAAGTAAAAGTCTACCCGCGGAGTAACAAAAAATGCGGGCCCATGTTGCGGCCCGCTAAACCCTCGACTGTCTTTGCTGGTGGAGGCTTGCCTGGATCAATTCAGGCAAGCCCCGCTCAGCTGTTCTACTGCCCCACAATTTTTACCGTGAATGACTCGTTCCCCGGCTTCGCCTCGATTCCGTCAAATGAGACTGTACCGGCGCTGTTGAAAGTTCCAACAGCATTGATGATCACATTGACCGTGACCGTAATGGTGCCGGCATTTGCCAGAGTCGGCGCAACGCAAGTCACCGTGCCGCCCAGCGAGTTGACGGGCGGTGTGGTGCAAGTTCCCAGAGTGGTAGTTGCTGAAGTGAACCGCATCCCACTGGGTAGGACCTGCCGGAACGTCGTGTTGGGTGCGTCCACACCTTTGTTGCTGATCGTCCACGTGTAGGCGTTGGTTGAATTGACTTTGCCGCTACCATGCGCCGCTTTGCCGGTGATCGCAAGATCGGTTGTAACCCCGGTGTTTGAAGGCGGAGGCGGAGGTTCGGCGGTTGTCACGCTGGCGCTGCTGCTTACCAATGCAGTGCCCGCGGTGTCAGTTCCGCTCACGGTGGCGGAGTTGGTGATGGTCTGATTTTGCATCTGCACGAGCACGTTGATCCGCGCCACGGCCCCTGGAGGCAGCGCACCCACGCTGCAAGACATGGTAGTTACACCCGCGCCTCCGCTGGTGCATGATATTGGTCCGTTTGCCGAAACAATATTCACCAGCGGCTGTATCGTTGCCGTGCCCGATACGCTGTTTGCCACCGCGCCAGCCTGAGAATAAGTAAAGCTGGTGTTGGAGGGAACAGTAGCAATCGGGAACGTGCCATTGAAGGATGGATCAGCCACACCGGCAATGGTCACCGTTTGGCCAAAGGCAAATGCCCGGGGCGCGGTTAGAGTGATCGTTACTTTTCCATTGGCATCGCGTGAAGCGCTGGCAATGCTTGCCGGAACCGTGTTGACCGTATCCACAACCGTAATGTTTGAGGCGGGGAAGGGCGATGTGTTTGTGACTGTGATGTTGTAAGTCAGCTGTGTCGGCGTGGAGACTACTGAAGTCGGACCTGACATTGCGATCGTTACTGTCGGCAGGTTTGCCGCCGAAGGAATTACCGCATTTGAAAGGTTCGATGCAGCACCAAAGCCAGCGATGTTGGTTGCCTGCACCGTGAAGGTGTAAGTGTGTCCATTGGTCAAACCGCCAACCACGGCGCTGTCAGTGTTAGAGCCAAAGGCCGGCGGTGGAACAGTCACAAAGATTGCTGTGCCAATTCCATTGTCCAACACATTGACGGTGTAGCTGGTGATCGGCGAGCCGCCATTGCTTGAAGAAACCGTCCAGGTCACGAAGGCTTGCGTGTCTCCTGCAACTGCAGTCGCGCCCGTAGGTGCGCTGGGAACGCCGATACCTGGAGGTGTGATGGTATTGCTCTGAGCGGAAAACGCGCTCGTGCCGTTGGCGTTGGTAGCCGAAACTTCAAAAGCGTAAGAAACGCCATTCGTCAGTCCGGGAATCACAAGCGATGTAGGCGGATAGATGGAGCCGGGCGCTGGATTGACCACGATATCAGCCAAAGGCGCGCCGACAGAGATGAAGCTGTTGCGCACGGTGTAGCTGGTCACAGGCTGCGCGGCCTGTGCCGGACTCCAACTCACAGTTGCTTGCGAGTTGCCGGCCACAGCCACCACATCGAGTGGAGTTCCGGGAGCCGCAGGAGCCGCCGGCGTCATTGTGGTCCGCCACCAGCGGGCCTGGCCCAATATTGGCGGTACTACGATCGGGGCTGGATCTTCAGCCCAGTAAACCACAAGGTTGGCCGGATCTGTCCCATCCACAGCCATTGCGGTCACCGCCGCAAGCGCCGGATTCGGGGCCGGTGCGATTCCAGCCTCGTTTACGTAAGTTACAGTAAGGGTCTGGCCCGCGGGTCCTGCAGAAGCATTGCCTACCCATGCCACCTGGCTTCCCGTGCCAAAATAGAGGTTGTTGCCATTGGTCGCTGGGTAGAACTGGTCGCCGGATATAGCCAGCGCAACGCCTACTGCCGGAAGTGCTGAAGTCACAGTGCCATTCGCGGTGCTGCATGCCGTTCTGGGAGGAACCAGGCAGGTGGTATCGGCATTAGCGATGACATAAGGAGCAACGCCATCGGCGCCCCACAAATCATGACCTATCCAGGCCAAACCAATGCTCAGGGTGTTGTCCGGGGTTGTGCCCACTACTTGAACAAACTGTGCGCATGAGCTGAAACCGTCGGTGACGGCAGTTCCTGGGCTGGTAAAGCGGATAATCTCACCGCTGTCTGCCATTGCCACCCACAGATCGCCCAAAGGACTCAGGGCTGCCGCGCTGGGCTGTACACCGGTTCCCGGCATGGGGCAGCCAGTGCCACCTGTGAAACTGCCTTTTCTGCCAGAGGCGCCGCCTGCCAGCGTAAAGGTGCTGTTAAAGTCCAGGAGCCCGTGACCGGCGTCACCAGAAGGATCAAAACCAAGCCGGATGATGCCCTGAGAGGCGGAGGAATTATCAGCGAAATAGAGGAGCTTTCTTCCTGGGTCATAGGCAAATTGGCCGCCCAGAGGAACGGCGAGTCCGCCAGCCCTGACCTTGAACGTGCAGGTCGTAGCATTCATGTTCCATGGGCCGGGAGCATCCAACTCAGGATCCATGCGGCATATGCTTGAGAAGGTATCCGCCACCCATAGATGGCGAACGGGTTGCCCGGTGAACGCGCTGATCGCAGTGCCTTGTATGATGATGCCACCCAGCGGTCCGGTGTTACGGCCTTCCGGTCCGGGACCGGAGAATAGGATGGTGTCGGTTGTGGGATTGACTGGTGTTTGAGCGCTTGCTGCCGTCGCGCCGAAAAGAACAATCATGAGGCAGAGCCAGATGATCGGGAGAGAATACTGCGCACCTGAGCGCTGTGCGTCTTTAGTCGAGGGGGATGTCATTTTGTACCTTCCTGTTTTTATTTGTTCCTTTGCTGCGTCTCTTTGCCCCGGAAGTTGCGGCTAAGAGTTAGAAAAAAGTGCCGGGCCCATCAGGCCCGGCCTGCCCAACAGTAGGGCGTGAAGTTTGATTTAGGAGAAAAAAATTCGCTTCTATTTTCTGGGTCCTCCTCTTGAGGCCACAGGCGAAATGTCGCCGACCTCAATGTTCTTCACGTAAAAGTGACACTGGTTACAAGCTCACCCGTGTCCGGGAGAAAGCTGCATCAGTGCAGAGCTCTCCTGGAAACGGCGGGCATCAGTCATGGATCATTCAGGAAACAATTGCTGCGCTTCCCAAATGAAACGATTCAAATATTGGTATGCGATTTTTTGTCGTAGCAGCAAGGGCTGCTTTGTCCCAGATCAGAACATTCCGGATCCAGTTAGTATCTGGTCCTGGTTCTGTGGCTTTCCCTTTATCGAGCCAGAGACAAGCCTTCGCCGGAATTAGCTACGGACAAAAAGATAGATGGAGAGAGAATTAGCGCCTGAGCGGAACAACAAGCTGCGGAGATCCCTTGTCTAGAGTCGGAAGTGACAAGGAATTTACGGATGCCAACAACTCAACCGACGCTGGCTGAGCGTCACGAACGTGGTGGGCAACCGTATTCGATCGCGGACTTGAAACCTGAATACCCTTCTTGCTGGGAACAACACCGTTGAACTCAACCGTCACTGGAGGCGTACTCTCGTCGCCGTCCGCATCGTAGGAAAAGCACACCATACCTGCCATGCCTGAAAGCAACAGCATCATGCCAAGTACGGCGCCACGAAGATATCTGGTGAGAAGCGGTTTCATAATCCTGTTTACACCACCGCCAGAGCGGACTCTGGCGATGTCCAAAGTGTGCTCAATTGGCATTAAAAAGCCCTTAATGCAAGATTAGAATTTCTAATGATTTTGGGACGCAGCTTGGGTTGCGATTACGCCGTTATGACCTCTTGCCCCCAGCGCATACCCGAATTCCTATATCCCAGTTGGACTGGCAAAATCCGTGAAAATGTTACTATTCAGTGACAGCTTTCATTGAATCCAACCGAAAAATGTTTAGCAATATTCCGGATTGGCGGCAGCATCGCTTACCTCACAAGAGCAAATGGTCTTCAATAACATTTACGGTATTGTGCGGCTTCTTGGTTGTGGTCAGCGATCCAACAGATTTTTTCTGCCCGGCTGCACATGCACAGACTGGTTCGTCGGCACCTGTAATCGTTCAGCCAGGTGCGCCCGGTAAGCCCAGCAAGAGGTTGCCTGCATCCGCAACGGCAAAGCTGCCGCCGCGCTCGCAAGCGGAAATAGAGTTCATGCAAGGCATGATCATGCACCACGCGCAAGCGGTGGAGATGACGGCGCTGATTCCTTCGCATACGGAAAACAAGGAGCTGCGATCATTGAGCGCGCGCATCAGCAGCTCACAGTCCGACGAGATCAAATTTATGAAACGCTGGCTTGCAGCCCGTGGAGAACCAATTTCCATGGCGATGCCGGGAATGGAGGAGATGGATACTTCAGGCCATCCGATGGCGCTTATGCCCGGCATGTTAACACCCGAGCAGATGGAAGCGCTACCGAAGGCGAAAGGCGACGAGTTCGACCGTTTATTCTTGACAGGAATGATTCAGCACCACAATGGTGCGTTGACTATGGTGAAAGATCTGTTCAATACCGCAGGCACGGGCCAGGATGCCGAGCTGTTCAACTTTGCGACCGATGTGGATAGCGGCCAACGGGCCGAAATAAGGATCATGCAAGGCATGTTGGAGAAGAAAACTTCAGAGGAGAAACAATGAACCGAGTGCCCAGTATTGCTTTTTGCGTGGTTGTGGCCACGATGATTTTATTTCCGGGTGTGAACCGGCTAAGGGCGCAAGAGCCAACGCCATCGGCCACGCCGACGACCCAACCGCCCGCACCTACGCCCGCCGCACAGGAACCCGATGAAGAAGATAAGAATCCGTTTGCACCGGAGCCCGCGCCTCAACTACAACCCGGCATGAGGGGTTCGGATACAAACGATCCGCGCGCAAAGCTAGCCCCGGGGTTCTATAACGCAGGTGAAGCGGCAATGGGGATTAAACACCTTCAGCTTGTCAAAAAGCCTGCCGCGTTTCAACTTGGGACTAATAATCCCAACGATCCAAAGGTGCAGAAAATGCTGGAGCAGCTCGACTCGCCGAATCTAACGAAGATACCGGCCCCACTGCGCTTGGTAATCGCGCAGCTTGCTTTCGCAAATTCGGATCTTGCGTTCCAGGGCAACCACCTCTTTCAGGGAAATTTTTATGGCGTGAACATCTTTGATATTTCCAATCCAGCGCATTCCAAGCTGCTCACTTCGCTGGTGTGTCCTGGTGGTCAGGGTGATGTGTCGGTTTATAAAAACCTGCTTTTCATGTCAGTCGAACAGCCCAATGGACGCCTGGATTGCGGCACTCAGGGCTTTCCGGCGGAACCTCCCCCGACTCCAGAAGAGAAAAAAGATAAGAAGCCCCGCCCACCGGCTGCACAAAAAGATCGTTTCCGCGGCGTGAGAATCTTTGATATTTCCGACATCAGGAATCCTAAACAAGTCGCGGCGGTACAGACATGCCGCGGATCGCACACGCATACTTTGGTGGTTGATCCTAACGATAAAGACAATGTTTATATCTACGTGTCAGGCACTTCATTTGTGCGTCAACCGGAAGAGTTGGCAGGATGCTCAGATGTTGAAGGGCCATCAAAAGATCCGAATACAGCTCTGTTTCGCATTGAAGTGATCAAGGTTCCAGTGGCTTCGCCCCAACAGGCGAAAATAGTATCTAATCCCCGGGTATTCATGGATGCACGTACCGGTGCAATGAACGGTCTGAATAACGGCGGAACCCATGGCAAGAAGGGTCCAGAGAAGCCGAAGGACACAAACCAATGCCATGACATCACGGTCTATTCCGCCATTGGATTGGCGGCGGGCGCGTGCTCTGGAAATGGAATTTTGCTCGACATCAAAGACCCTGTAAATCCCAAGCGTGTGGATGCAGTGAACGATCCGAATTATTCATATTGGCACTCAGCTTCGTTTTCGAATGATGGAACCAAAGTCGTGTTTACTGACGAGTGGGGCGGCGGCCTGGGGGCGCGGTGCCGTCCGAACGATCCAAACGTGTGGGGCGCGGACGCAATCTTTGGGTTGAAGAATGACAAACTTACTTTCGAGAGCTATTACAAGATGCCTGCTGCGCAGACTGACACGGAAAACTGCGTGGCGCACAACGGCTCGCTAATTCCAGTCCCCGGCCGTGATATTGAAGTGCAAGCCTGGTACCAGGGCGGCGTCTCCATTATGGACTTTACTGATGCGGCGCATCCGTTTGAAATTGCCTACTTTGACCGCGGGCCGATTGATCCGAAAACGCTGGTGCTGGGCGGCGATTGGTCAGCATATTGGTACAACGGCTACATTTACGCATCTGAAATTGCGCGCGGCCTAGACGTTTTTGAACTGACACCGACGAAATTTTTGACGCAGAATGAAATCGATGCGGCGAAGACAGTTCGAGCCACTGAGCTGAATGTGCAGAACCAGCAAAAAATCGAGTGGCCGGCAAAATTAGTCGTCGCGAAGGCCTACGTGGACCAATTGTCGCGGTCACAAGTCTTGCCGTCAGACAAAATCGCAACTCTGCAAAAAGCAATTCAAAGCGCTGAGAGTTCACACATGAGCAAAGATGCGCTGGCAAAGCTGAAGGACATGGCGCCATCATTGGCTAGCGACGCCGGCTCGGCAAAAAACCAATCAGATGCGGCACGGCTCAAGGCATTGGCTGAGATTCTGGCGCATCCCTCGGCATAGCAGTTCTGCTGTAATTTAAGGTTGTTGCGATTAGTGGGACGCTGAGGGGCTAAGCCTGTAAGCGTCCCATTTTTTTGGGTTTGGGAGCTGCCATAGCATCTCTGTGACTAACCAGCTCAGCAATGGCTCCGTCGCTTAGAGAAGCAGCCCTCAGTTCCTTCGTGACCAATGCAAGCCTGCAAAGATCCAGAAGCATCCGAGACCATTCCAACGACTTGTCTTTATTCAAGTAAAGGCAATTGTGCCCCATAGGGTCCCCTCGCCGTCGGCAAGCTCAGGGTCGGGATTTGAGAAAAAAGGCCTAATTGTCAGTTTCAACCTGAGCTCAGCCGCAGTGTAAAATAAAAAGTTACTCTCAGGGAGCAGTTCTGACCT
>DATBVH010000448.1:0-3754 GCA_036515395.1 Candidatus Angelobacter sp. | reverse complement strand
CCCCGCCGATAGCGTACAGCACTCCGGATTGCGGGTGTTGGTAGTTGAAAACAGCGTTCCTGACCTGAATGTATGCGCTGCTGTCCTTCGCAGAATCGGGGCAACTGAGATTGACATGGTGAGTAGCGTCTCAGGGGCGCTGCTTCGCCTTGAACACATCGCCGCCAACAAGCTGCCAAAGCCCGATATCCTCATTCTTGATCTTTCGTTTGCTTATGAACGGGGCCTTGAAATTTTACGCTACAAGGAAGCTTGCACTGCTCTCCAGAGCATTGAGGTCATTATCTGGAGTTCTCTGGCCGAAGAGCAGAAAGATCTTTCCTCTCTATTCAGCATTCAGAGAAGAGTGCCAAAATCGGGAGGCACAAACCTACTGGAAACAGCACTCAAGGACCTGTCTTCCAGACGATTCGCAAATGACGTTGCGCCCTCGTCACCTCGCGCCGCATAGTCTCCGCCGATGTCGGAACCACCGTGGCACCTCAGAAGTTCTTGCCCCTTAGTTCTGCGGATAGTGCCGTATCCGGCGGTAATCCTCAACGAGTTTTAGCCAAACGCATGAATGTAAATTGCTGCTCAGGGGCAACTCTTTGAATTAGTGGATCTTCAAAATTATTGAATCATATTCATTTAGAGGTACTTACGATGCAGCAACATCAACACCGCGAGAGACTTCTTAATGGCTGGAAGGAAATATCGCAATATTTAATGCGAGGTGTGCGTACCGTTCAACGCTGGGAAATGGATCTCGCCCTGCCAATTCACCGCCCACGCGGAAGGAGCAGAAGTGCCGTCCTGGCATTTGCTTCAGAGCTTGATGCCTGGCTGGCCCGCACGCCCATGGCCCTGACTTCCGCGAGCGACGAAGGTGACACTGGCAACTCGCCTTTTGCCGCTATGCAGGTATTAGTGGTGGAAGACAATGTGGAGGACCTCAATACCTGCATCGCCGTGCTCCAGAGGCTGGGAGTTGCTCAGGTGGATGCGGTCTGTACGATATCCGGAGCTCGTCTGCGCCTGGAAGAGATAGCCCATGGAAAACTCCCAAAGCCGGACGTAATTGTTTTGGACCTCAATTTTGCTGTTGAAAGTGGCTTTGAGATTTTACGCTACCGGAAAGCGCATCCGATTCTGAGGGACATACAGATCATTGTGTGGACAGTATTGCCGGAAAGCACATTTAATCTTTCCCAGTTGTTTGATATTGAGAAAGTGGTGCCCAAGGGCGCAGGCCCAAGAGAGTTGGAAGCGGCATTCACTGATTTACCGCCTGCTATTCACAATGAGGACGTGATTACCCCAGCACCATGACACAATGCCGGGCTGCAAGGGTTCAAATCCTGTGAGGAGCCGCTCAATTTAAATTTCGAAAAGACTTTTGGTGACGTGGGTTCGCAAGCGCTGCGCTGAGAGCTTCTGCCCAGGGCCATTACGTGCTACAGCAACCTCACTGGCCTCACCATCATCACAAAAGTTGTTATGATGAGACCCACGCTGTTAGTTGCTGAACCCGAGCCGTCACAAGCCTTGTCAGTTCGAAAACTGGTCCTTGAAACGGGCAAATTCAATGTTCTCACTGCGCATAGTGGGACTGAAGCCCTGGAGCTTTTTCAGAAGTTTCCTAAAACTGACGCCGTGATACTCGTCAGCGGTGAAACAATCAATTGCGAGTCCATTGGCAGGGAAGTAAAAAATGAAAGACCTAAAATTCCGGTCATTGTACTCAGCCCACGCATTGGCGACCAATATGGATTTGCGGATCACACTCTTTCGAGCCATGAACCTGAGCAACTTTTGGATCTGGTCCGGTCATTGTTGGGAGATCCGCGAAATTTGGATATAAACCAAGTGGTTAAGAAGAGGGCATAGAGCCTGGTGCATGGCGAAAACTATTATCTCAAGTGGTCATAATGTCGCGCTCTTACGCGCGAGAAATGCCTTGATCCAGCAAGCGGGCTATGCGGTGATTACCAGTAAAGAAGCCGCAGTGGTACTGGAAATGGTGGAGACGCATGATTTTGCAGCCGCTGTTCTCTGCAGTTCCATCCCCATTCACTTGAGAACAACATTGGCCCGCGATTTGAAAGTATTAAAACCTGATTTGCCGCTCATTGTTATCTACGCAGATGGCGAAGATGACCAGCTCCGCCCATGGGCCAATCAATTGGTCCAGTCATCTTATGGAATTGCTCAACCGCTAATAGAAGCGATTACGGCGGAAGCTGGTGATCCCGATGAGCGCGCCGCTTGAAAAGCTTAATTCTGAAAAAACGCTTTAGTGATCATGCGGAGGCTGTGCCTGAAGCGGCACAGCCAGTATCACTCCGCAACCTGATGCATAATTAGCACGCGCAACGCGCGAAACTTGTTTTTTGAATAGCGTAGGGGCTCCCTACTTGCCTCCGCTGCTTGAACTAGAGTTCCCTTTACTACCATTGAGCTTGGAGTCAACTGCCTGCGCCTTCGCCAGGTGTTGCTGCAATTTTGGAAGCATGGTCCCGGCCCACTGCTTCAAATCGGGATCTTTCAGGTTCTGTGATGCATCTTGAAACTCCTGGACATCCTTCTGATGGTCCTGGACCATACCGTCCATATAATCCTTTTCCAATTGCTTGCCTTGATCACTGCTGAGTTTCTGCTGAAGATCTTGCGCGTCACTCGGCAGGCCATCCGGCAATGTGATGTTCTTTGATTGCGCTAGCTTCTGGAGCTGATTCAGAGCGTCGGTATGGTCATTGACCATCATTTGCGCAAACTGCTTTACCGCAGGGTCTTTTGCCTTGCTCGCAACCATTTTTCCCAGTTCCACCTCGGCACGATTACCTTTGGCGGCATCTTCAACGAACTTCTGGTCCGGGTTCGCGCTCGCATTCGTATTCGCGTTCGTATTTGCATTAGAAGCCGCGGCGGAGTTGCTGCTTGCCGGCTGTGTGGAACTCGTGTCCGAAGTTGCGGCTTTGTTATTGCTACAGCCGACGCTGATAAGCCCGGCCATCGCAAGAAAAAGCAGGTTTTTACGAATTTGTCTCATAGTGTCTCCCCTTTGATATCTCTAAATTTTTGGATGGCTTCAATTCCAAGGAAGATGGATTACGAGCATTGGCTTATGACCTGCCAAGTTCTGCCAGCCAACTTGGCAGCCGGCTCCCCAACAGGGTCGCTCCAGGTAAGAGTTTCTCTTCTGCGTGGCAAAGCTCTCGCCGATAAAAAGCAACGCCGTCGCGGCAATTTTCGTCTCAACGATACAAAACATTGAATCGGCTAGGCTAAAAGGGGGGATCATGCATCAACGAAAGGCTCTGGAAAAGTGCGCAAACGATAGTTGTTCAGCAACATTCAAGAGTCTGGGTGAAGGGGAACTGTTTGTTTTCCCTGTGAGTAACCCTCGGGCATGGCAGCTGCCCCAGGGTTCACGACAAGAAATTCTCTGGCTTTGCGACGATTGCTGCAAGATCTTTACTCTTCAGGTTGATGGCAATTCAACGCATGTAAGAGTCGTAAGGCGAGAAATTCAGAAGGCAGCATGAATTTAGCTCAAATAAGACCCGGCCTTGAAGTCAACCCTGAAAGCATTGCTGGAATCCATTGCAAAGAAGCTTTACCACAGAGGGTTGCCATGAGAATGTGCGGGCTTAAAGGACTTTGCAATACCGTGATGCGTTTGACTG
The DNA here is from genome assembly GCA_036515395.1 of Candidatus Angelobacter sp. Lineage (GTDB taxonomy): Bacteria > Acidobacteriota > Terriglobia > Terriglobales > Acidobacteriaceae > Angelobacter. The sequence goes on along the minus strand of DATBVH010000448.1, from coordinate 86 downwards.
CGGTACTTATTCTAATCGGGGTCGCTGGCGCGCAGAACTCGGCAGATAAATGCTCAGGGCTACCTGATAATCAAAAGTTGAAGGCG
>DATBVH010000447.1:0-3921 GCA_036515395.1 Candidatus Angelobacter sp. | reverse complement strand
TACGACATCGTGATTCAAGTGGCGATCATCCGTCCAGGTCCCATTGTTGGCAAGATGATGAATCCCTTTTTGAAACGCCGCCAGAACCTTGAGCCGGTACGCTATGCCCATCCCTCGCTCGAAGCCGTCTTGAAACGAACTCTCGGAGTACCACTTTTTCAGGAACAGCTTCTGCGTATGGCAATGGCAGTCGCTAATTTCAGTGGAGGTGAAGCCGAAGAGCTACGTCGCGCCATGGGAAGCAAGCGTTCACAAACAAAGATGGCAACCATCGAGGCGCGTTTGCGCAGCGGGATGACCGAGAACGGCATCAGCCAACAAGCACAGGATGAGATTGTGCAGTCCATAGTTTCGTTCGCACTCTATGGATTTCCCGAATCGCACGCCGCCAGCTTTGCCCTGCTGGCATATGCGAGCGCATATCTGAAATGTCGATATCTGGCAGCGTTTACAGCGGCGCTCTTAAACAATCAGCCCATGGGCTTCTATCATCCCGCAACGATCGTCAAAGATGCCCAGCGGCATGGATTGAGAGTCAGGCCGATAGACGTCACACGTTCGCAGTGGCCGTGCACGCTGGAATGTGAATGCGGCGGCGATCCTCCGCATGATCGCCAGGGTTGCAGTATTTCGCTTCGTATGGGATTGCGCTACGTTCGGGGCTTGCGCGAACAAGCAGCGCTGGTATTAGTAAGCGAGCGCAATCGGGAGCCGTTTTCTTCTGTGGACGACCTCGCCCATCGTGTGCCGGATGTGCGCCGCAATGAATTAAATATGCTGGCGCAGATTGGCGCTTTGAACAGTGTGGGCGGATTCTTTGTATCGGAGCCCCAGCAATATGCTGAAGCCGCGTTAGAAAAGGGCATCGGCTTTACTCGTACAAGTAAGTACTCACAAACCAATGCCTCTTTAGGCGCTGAGGTGCCAGCCTTTACTGTGCATGATAATTTTCCACAGCGAGCAACATTTAAAAATGAAAAAGAGGAAAGAAATTTCCATTCCGGCACGGCTGAAGCCGGGCCCTTCGCTAGGCCAAAGCTTCATCGACGGGATGCGTTATGGCAGGTAGAGCGGGCAGCCTGGGAGGAAGGACCTTTATTGACCGACATAACGGAGCCGGACTCGTCTTCACCGCTGGTGCAAATGACGTCCGAAGAGCGGCTCATTGCCGATTATCACGGAACCGGGCTGACGGTAGGACCGCATCCCATGCTTTACCGCCGCGACGAGATGAACCGGATGAAGGTGGTTAGAGCCATCGACCTTCGCCACTTGAAGCATGGACAATTCACGCGCATTGCAGGATGCGTAATTGCGCGTCAACGTCCCGGAACAGCCAATGGCTTCATCTTTCTTAGTCTTGAAGACGAAACTGGAATCTCAAATGCGATCATCACGCCTGATTTATATGACCAGAACCGGTTGCTGGTCATCCACGAGCGTTTTCTTTTAATTGAAGGCATTTTGCAAAACGTGGAGAACGTAATTTCAATAAAGGCGTTGCGAGTGAGTCGCTTGGAAGTTACAGAGGCAGCAACCCGGTCGCATGACTTTCATTGAGGCAGGGGAGGCATTTCAGGACAAAAGCGTTTCAGGACGAAGATAATCCCTTTCAAAAGAACCGTTTCAAGACGGCATTTCGCGGGAACTCTTCATTAGGAGCGTCAACATGGATCCCTTATTCACCTTCCCAATCCCTACTTCTTAGGAACTAGGGTCCAAGTCTCAATACTCCTTTCGAGAGCGTTGTGACATTCATACAGCCTCCAGGAATGTCGAAACGCTTCACTTGAAACGCATTATCTCGAAATGAATTATCTGTAAACCTCTCTATTGACACGCTTCTTCCTGAGGCGTCTCTTCCTTTCAACGCTTCTCTCGAAACGCCTCCATTTCCACACCTCTGCTTGTTAGAATAAGAAGCGTTGTTGTGCAGTCCGCGGACATCGCTGCGGTCTCCGCTCATCATGAGCGCTCAACATTTCAAATCCCCCGAATTGCTGGAGAGGTTCACATGGCCAAAGCAAAAAGTCCCAATTCAACCGCGACGAGTACGAACGGTGACGCCAGGACCAACGGCACCGTTACTGTCTCCAAAAAGAAGAGTACAGTATCTGAGCTGCAGACCAGTTCCGCGCCAGATAGCAACGCAACCAATGGCAACGCGCCACGTTCAAGATCAACTGACACCAGTGTTTATCCCAGTGTGAGCGAAGAAAAAATCCGCCAGCGCGCTTATGAGCTTTACATGCAGCGGGGCGGCAAGCACGGCAGCCATTCGGACGACTGGTACCGTGCAGAAGCAGAGCTACGCGGACGCAGATAAATCCGAGGTTCGGCTCCAGAAGGTATAAGCGAAAGGGCGAGAGCGCTTGAGCAAAACTGTTCTGCTGGTGGATGACAACCCAATTCAGCTCTCGGCTCGACAAATGGTCCTGAGTCAGGCTGGACTCCAAGTTGAAGTCGCCACTAGCGCCGAAAGCGCGCTTGCCCTGCTTCGCACCTTATCCAAAAGCCAGGATATTGGCGTGATCGTCACCGATCACATCATGCCGCAGGCCACCGGCTCGGAGTTCGTGCGCCTTGTGCGCAGCGTCAATCCCCAAGTACCGATTATCGTTATTAGTGGATTGCCTGAAGCGGAAAAGGAATACGTTGGTATGAATGTGCTATTCCGCCAAAAGCCATGCGCGCCGCCAGAATTAATTAGCCTGGTGCAGTCTGCGGTCGCCAAATCTGAGCAACGGTGACGCTCGTCACACCTGAATTTCGGCCTCCCCTGCTAATTGGCAGGTCGCAAATCGTCTCAAAGCAGGTAAAATCGTGACTTCGGGAACATTCCTGAAGGACAGACGTTCCGCTCCTTAGTCATGCCAGAGTTTGGAAGTTTTGCGCTGATCTTCGCTCTCGTCCTGAGCGCCTATTGTGTGCTGGCTGGAATTCTGGCCCTCCGGCAGCAGGCCGTGGGAATTGCGAGTGATCGCCTTGCGGAGACGGCGCGGCGCGCCGGAATCGCCATCTGGGCTGCAGTGACTGGAGCCGCTTTCGCGCTCGTCTGGGCCGCCCTCCATAACGACTTCTCAGTTGCCTACATCCTGCATCACAGCAATCGCGATCTTCCTACGCCTTACAAGTTTGCCGCTCTCTGGTCAGGGCAGGAAGGATCACTGCTCTTCTGGGCTTTCCTGTTGAGCACCTATGGACTCGTGCTGCGTTTGCGACACAAGGTAGATGTAAAGCTTACCGCCTACGCTTCTACTATCCTTGCAGCGGTCCAGCTCTTCTTCTTGCTTCTGCTCAACTTTGCGGCAACGCCGTTCTCCTTGGTTCGCGGCAGCATTCCGGCGGATGGGAATGGCCTCAATCCGCTGCTTCAATATCCCGAAATGGTGATTCACCCGCCGATGCTGTACCTGGGATACGTCGGGTTTGCGGTCCCGTTCGCTTTTGCTCTTGGGGCGCTCATCATGAAATATCCCGGCGAGAAGTGGATCCACATTACTCGCCGTTGGACGATGGTGACGTGGTGCTTCCTGACGTGCGGCATTTTTCTCGGAGCTCACTGGGCATATTCCGTGCTGGGATGGGGCGGCTATTGGGGTTGGGACCCGGTTGAGAATGCTTCCTTCTTCCCTTGGCTCACTGGGACAGCGTTTCTGCATTCCGTGATGATGCAGGAGAAGCGGGGCATGCTGAAGACGTGGAACGTCTGGCTGATTTTCTCCACGTTCATGTTGTCCATTTTGGGAACGTTTCTAACGCGCAGCGGCGTGGTCAGTTCTGTGCATGCCTTCGCTCAATCATCGATTGGCGAATGGTTCATGTGGTTTCTCGGCTTGACTCTGCTCGTTTGTCTCTACTTCTATGTTCGCAATCGTGATCATCTTCGCAGCGAACACCGGCTTGAGTCATTGCTTTCTC
>DATBVH010000446.1:0-13929 GCA_036515395.1 Candidatus Angelobacter sp. | reverse complement strand
CTCCCCGAGCCGTTCGCGCCGCATCACCTGCGACACCGCTTCACCTGCGGCACCGCTTCTCTAGTGGTGCCCATAGTGGTTCTTTCGCTCTGCTCGGGATTCGGAAAGCTAAAAGGAAAAGGCGATCACTGAAAAGTGATCGCCGAAAGCAGCGTATCAGCACTGCTTTCTTTCTTCCCCGGAACAGCAGGCTCCAGCCCATGGTCGTGCGTGCCCCCCGACACGTAGCGCCCACAAGGCTGCGGGAAATTAGTTATCGCTGACCACGTCTCGTACCGTGAGCACCGGGCAAGGCGCCTGGGCCACCATGTTGTAGGTAACACCGGCGCGGAAATGACCATTGAACTTCTTTCCTGCCGGCAAGCCCAACACGATCAGATCGGGACGCTCAGTGTTTGCATAGCCGACCAGTTCTTTCACAGGATCTCCCACTTCCACCACGAGCGCAGGCTTACACCAGTCCCGGGCTTCCGCAGGGACAATCTTGCCCAGTCTGGTATAGGCGTTTTCCAGCAGGGCGGCGCGATCTTGCTGGAATGCTTCATCCAGCGGGACCACGTGCATGAAGGTAAGGTCCGCATCGTTTTCCTGGGCCACAGACAAAGCGTACTGTGCAGCAAATTGCGCGTGCTCTCCCAGGTCCGTGGGAAAAAGGACGTTGTCCACTTTGAAATCGTGATACGGCTTTCTTGTCACGTGCGGCCCCACCGTCAGCACAGGGCAGGTAGCACTGCGGAAAATCGCTTCTGCTACTGAACCTATCAGAAAATGTTGCAGTCCGCGGCGCCCGTGTGTCCCCATAATCACCAGGTCAATGCCGTGCTCTGTGATCCAATGCGGAACAGCGGCTTCCACGGCGCCACGAGCAAACAGCGGAATGCACGGCACGCCGGTATCTTTTGCCAATTTTGTCAACTGCTCTTGGCTGTTGTTTTCCAGTTCCTGAATGATGTCAACCCCGGCCGTCTCTGTCAGTATGACCGGATCGCATGCATGAGCGGGGTAAAGCTGTGCGTTGTAATGTCTGGCCAGGCCGACGGCGTATGCCATAGCGGAGCTTGAAGCTTCAGTAAAATCGGTGAGGAAGAGAATGTTTTTAAATGAAATTTTATTTACGGTCTGTAGGGCTTGCATATAAGCCTCCTTATAAAAAGATGTCTAAATTTGGCGTAATGTCTTTGAGCTCGGTTCCGGTAGAAAAAATCGAGAGATTCGGTCCACCCACATCGACGTGAGTTAAAAAGCTAAATTCATTCCTTAGCAGTTTCAGCAGGCGATCGTCCTCGGTTTTGTCGAGCGGGCTCATGCTGTTCTCAATCCATCATCAGTATTCACGGGGGACCTTGGATAATTCTGTGATCTTCGTCACGTATCCTGTGCCGCAGCCATCGGGCAAATAGAAATCAAGAAGCAGCGCGCATCAACGCGCTGCTTCTTGCCCGCAATTCAACAGGCTCATGCCGGAATCGGAATTCCGGCTGCGGGAAGCTCGATCAGTCTCCAACTTCATCGCGTCTCTTGACGTAACTCCGGCAGCAGTTGGCATGCGGACTCGGCGAAGTGGGGTACCTCTGCATTTTGCCTTGCGGTGGAAAGTAGGGATGTGGCCCCAGTCACGGCTTGGAGTGGCGGGTGACACACTTCATGTGTGACGTATGTCACATCGCAAAGTGATCGTGGGATTTAGTCTCAATGTTGAGTTTTGCCGCAGGAGCTCATCGTGACGATGGCCTACAACTTTAAAATCATTGAAGACTGCCTGAAATGCACATTCCGTGAGCAGCGGTTGTTCTGTGATCTCTCTCGCGAGGCCCTGCTCAAGTTGCAGAACATCAAAGCGACCTCTGTCTACCCTAAGGGGGCATTGCTTTGTCTTGAAGGCCAGCCGCCACGCGGCGTCTTTGTCCTCTGCACGGGCCGGGCGAAATTATCGACAACCTCGAGTGAAGGCAAGAGCATGATCCTGCGGATTGCCGAACCAGGCGAAGTCCTGGGCCTAACTGCGGCAGTTTCCGGCACACCCTATGAGGCTACGGTAGAAACTCTTGAGACCAGCCAGGCCAATTTCATTTCACAAACCGAGTTCCTGCGCTTCCTGCAAGATTTTCCCGACGTGGGATTGCGGGTGGCGAGGCAGCTTACGCACAATTGCAAGTGCGCTTACGGCGAGATCCGTTCATTGGCTCTTTCCAATTCGGTGCCGGAAAAGCTGGCCAAGCTCATCCTGCAGTGGGCGGAACATCCGCTTGAGATGCCAGGAAAAAGGCCTTATGAAACTGCCATACGCGTAACCCTGACGCAGGAAGAAATCGCGCAGTTAACCGGCACATCCCGTGAAACGGTCTCGCGTGTGCTCAGTAGCTTTCGCAAGAAAAGCTGGATCAAAGTCAAAGGCGCCACCTGGACAATCCTTAACCGGCAGGCACTTGAGGGTCTGGTTACAACCTGAGAATCACAGCGCCGGGTGATAGTCGTCACAGCGCCGGCCAGCAAAGCGGTTTATAAGCGAGCTATGAACACCCCACCACTGCAAAGCGAAAGCGCGAATGAGCTGTACGCATCGCTCCCGCCGGAGTTGCGCACCGAGCTTGCGCACTATGAACAATCCGTGACTGTGCCTGAGGGTACGAACCTGATTAAGCGCGGGGTTTTGCCGGACCAGCTTGTGATCGTGAATTCAGGGAAAGTGGAGATTACATTTGACTGCGTGCGCGAATCGGTTTCCGTGGATTGCGCGGCGGAAGGAAAAGTGTTTGGGATGCGTGCTGTTGTTTCAGGAGAGCTGCCCGAAGCCGATGTGACCAGCCAGGAGAGTTGCCACGTCACATTGATCCCGCGGAACGCTTTTCTCGGCGTTGTACGGCAGCATCCGCAAATGTACTTCGCCATCGCCAAAATTCTAAGCAGCGATTTAGTCATGGCCCAGCGCCTATTGAAGACTTCATTACGCCGGCGGGCGAGTAAAGGCGCCGGAGGCCCGTTAGTGAGATGGCCTCATTGAAATTCAAACCAGCGCGCTGATTGAGCTTTACTCGCTTACGACCAGCAGATTTGCTGGTCTTTTTTTGTTTGCAAAAGGACAAGTTAGGCAAACTCCCACTCCGCGCGTAAGGGAATGCCTGGTTTTTGCTGTGTGATCCAAATCACAGAGCAGTGACGCTGATTCGCCTAAGATCACGATTGGTTTTTCAAAAATGAAGCACCGCGAGGCTCGCTCATGTCGTACAAGACGATTACAGGGTTGTTGGTTCAGCTTCTTCTCGTGCTGGGATTAGTTACGCTCTGCATGGCCGGGCCCAAAAAGCAAGGCAATGACAAAGGTGCCGCAGCGCAAACTGGTCAAGCCGATAACGACAAGCAGAAGGGGAAGAAGCTAAACCCTTTGGAGAGCCACCAGCCAATCGATCCATCGCAGTATGTCGGGGCTGATACGTGTAAGACATGCCATGAGGAACAAGCCAAGAGCTATGACAAGGGGCCGCACTGGAAGACCACTCTAGCCAAGCATCAGGGACCGGAATGGCAAGGCTGTGAAGCCTGCCACGGACCCGGCAAGGCGCACGCGGAGTCGGCCGATCCGGAAAAAATTATTCGCTTTGCCGGATTATCACGTGAAGAATCATCCAAACGCTGCTTGAGCTGCCATGAATTTGGCCAGGAGCATGCCAATTTCCTGCGCTCTGAGCACGTGAAGAACAACGTCGGATGTATTGACTGCCATTCCGTTCACGCACCCAAAATACAAGCGAGGCTACTTAAAGCGGCGCAGCCTCAACTCTGTTATTCATGCCATCTCGATGTGAAACCCGATTTCTCCAAGCCATTCCATCACAAAGTAAATGAAGGCCTGCTGGCGTGCAGCAACTGCCACAACCCCCATGGCGGATTCCTGACGCACCAGTTGCGCTCCACCGCGGCCCAAGACCAGCTCTGTTTCAACTGCCACACTGATAAAGCCGGTCCATTCGCTTTTGAGCATGCGCCGGTGAAGACTGAGGGTTGCGTGGCTTGCCATTCGCCGCACGGATCATCCAATCCGCGGCTGTTACGGCGGAGCAACGTGAACCTGCTCTGCCTGGAATGCCACACCTTAACGGTCGATTCAGCGGCTCCGGCGATTCCGTCATTCCACAACCAGGCGCAGAAGTATCAAGCCTGCACCATGTGTCACGTTGCAATTCACGGGTCGAATTCAGACCACTTCTTCTTTAAGCCGTAAGGCCGGGGGTTAACGGTGATGAGACATATCAAATCTCGCAGAATAAATACGAGGGCCTTGGCCCTGATGGCAGTAATCACGCTTTGCTCGCTTGCGCTGTCCGCGCAAGCCGCAGATGACAACAAAGCAAAGCCAGCCAGCAAGGAGACGCAAGCTAATCCAGCGTCATTGAGCCTGCCTGTGGATTCGGCGCGGAAAACCAGCGATCTTCCGCCGGCCATCGACACGGATATGAATCAGGGCGAAAACTGGGGTGGCTATGAAGTAAAGCAGAGCGCCGAGTTCGGCGGACGCATCTCCGACTTCACCGGTAGCCAGGCCATGTGGGCCACCTTCGTGAACCTCGGCTCCGGCCCTCGCCTGCTTGAATACACGCTGGACATGCGCTCGCCTGGCCATACTGGCAAGCTGTTTGACGATTTCAGCTTCAGCAACTTCGGTTACGGAGGCGATCCCGTGAACGTGAGCCATCTCCGCTTGATGAAGGGCGCACTATATACCTTCTCTGCCAATTTCAAGCGCGACCAGAATATCTTTGATTATGATCTGTTCGCCAACCCGCTCAATCCAACTCTCTCCAGTCCGAACGCTCCTATCTTAAACTCGCCGCACGAGTTCCTGCTCACGCGCAGAATGAGCGACGTAAATCTCAGCCTCTTTCCCGTGGCTAAGATCAGATTCAAGGTCGGGTGGTCGCGCGTAATGAACGAAGGTACATCATTCTCCACAGTTCACCAGGGAACGGAAGGGCTTCTGGACCAGCCCACTCTCAACACCAGTGACAATTTCAATTTTGGCGTCTCTCTCCGTTGGATTCCCAAGACTGCCATCAACTTTGATCAGTTCTTCACTCACTTTAAGGGCGACACGAGCGCTTTTTTGGCGCCTGCGGGCGTGCTGTCGGGGTTTGGCGTCCCGGCGACGACGCTTGCCGGGGGCATCGCCGTCAATCTCGGCCTACCATTCAATACTCCGGCCGGCCAGCCCTGCGCCACGCCGATCCTCGCTACAGGTTTCGCAAATCCCGCCTGCAACGGATTTTTCGGTTACAACCGGCAGGAAAAAGTGCGGACGAATTATCCCACTGAGCAGCTCAGCTACCAGAGCAACTACTTCAAGCGTGTGGACCTATCCGGACGGTTCAGCTACTCCAGCGCCGACTCGGGTAATCCGGTTTATAACGAGACCTTCAGCGGGCTCATTACCCGCAACCGCCAGCGGTTCTATCAGCAGGCCGGTTCATCCAACGCGCAGCGCATCTCTGCCAACGCCGACTTTGGCATGACCTATCGCCTCACAGACAAGCTCCACCTGATTGACGCTTTCCGCTGGGACAATTTCCGCATTCCTACAGGATGGAACTACACCACCAATAGTTTGTACGGCGCCACTCTGTTGTCCAATCCCAACGTGTTCAGCCCGGCGACATGCCCGGCGCCATTCACAGCGGCCACATGCCCACAGCATCTAGCGGGTTCCCCGGCTGACACGCTGGTCGATGTTCTGAACCAATTCCTCAAGCAGGATAGCCGCATCAACACCTTCGAAGTGGAATATGCGTTTACACCGCGCATCAGCGCATATGTGGGCTATCGTTTTGAGCGCCGCGACATCACTACCGCTAACTCGGGTTTCCAGGTCGAGACTTTCTTCCCGACGCTCGCCTCTTCGCGTTGCGCCTCCGCCGCCACCACAGCCCACACTACCTGCACCGCCGCTCCCAACGGAAGTTTCAGCTTCGCCGGAGAGAATCCCGTCCTGGGTGACTCCAACTTCGTCGAAATCAACGCTCACTCTGCGCTGTTCGGTTTCTCCGCGCGGCCCACCAACCGCATCCGCTTCAGCTTTGATACCGAGCAGTACTATGCGGACAATACTTTTACCCGCATTAGCCCGCGCCACCTGCAACGCTATAAAGGAAGAGTGAATGCCAAGATAACCGAGTGGTGGAACTTCGGTACCGCCATCAACATCCGCGAGAACCGCAATGACACCGCCGATGTCGGCAATAAGCAGCACAACCGCAGCTACGCCTTCAATAGCGTGTTTGCGCCGGCGGATGCCAAATGGGGGCTGGACCTGTCTTATGACTACAATGACATCTTCTCCCAGACCAATATTTGCTTCGTCGCCACGCCTACGCCGCCTGGTTCTCTGACCTGCGGAACGCCGTTCCTCTCCGGTCTATCGGTCTACAGTGAAACGGCCCACACTGGCGCCGGATCGATCTACCTGAAACCCATCAAACGCCTGACGGCTGCCGTGGGCTACACCGTTACCAGTAGCAACGGCAACACTTTGATTATCAACCCCAACGCTCCCACCGGACCGCTGGCGTTCAACTACCATCTGCCGACCGCTTCAATCGCGTACCAAATCGAAAAGAACCTGTCTTTCAAAGGCGGCTGGAATTATTACGATTACAACGAGAAATCCAACCCCGGGCCTACGCTTCCACGTGATTTCCGGGGAAACACATTCACTCTGGCGCTTCGCTATTCGATGTAGCAAAAGTGTCCAAACATTAGGAGGAACGGATGAAGACGTTACTAAGCATGTTGGTTCTGTTGGGAGTTGTGATGATCGCGCGCCCGGCCATGGCTGATGACGCGGAAGCACTGTACAAATCGAAATGCCAGGTCTGCCATGGAGCGGACGGCAAAGGATCTGCCGCCGGCCAGAAACTAGGCGCCAAGGATTTTCATTCGCCCGAAGTCCAAAAGCAAACTGACGCAGAGCTGATCGAGATCACGAAACAAGGCAAAGGTAAAATGCCTCCCTATGACAAGAAGCTGACGGACGACCAGATCAAGCAATTAGTCAAATACATCCGCAGCTTGAAGTAGAAGAGCTGTTTACAAGCTCGGAGGCATCATGCCCATGTTTCTGATATTGGCGGTCCTGGTAATAACAATCATCCTGGCCGCTTTGGTTACCCTGCGTCCCAGCCTCACCCTTGCGCGTGGGGGAAAGATACTGGCGTTTCTGGCATTCTTCATTTTCCCTGTGTTTGCCGGCCTGCTGGGGCTGGAGAACCACATGGAACGGGCGAAGCAAACGTCATTCTGTTTGACCTGCCACATCATGGGCCAATACGGCCAGAGCTTGTACGTGGATGACGCGTCGTATATTCCGGCGGCACATTTCCAGAATGGGCGCATTCCTCGCGACCAAGCCTGCTATACCTGCCACACCGATTACTCGATCTTCGGCGGTTTCAAATCCAAGTTCCGCGGGCTGCACCACATTTATGCCCAGTATGTAACCGGGCCGCAGCAGCCCGTGAAGCTTTATCACCCGTACAACAACCGTGAATGCCTCCACTGCCATGAGGGATCGCGCAGCTTTGAACAGGGCGCTATCCATACCGTCGATCCGCAGACCATGGCCGATATCAAAAGCAACAAGCTTTCCTGCATGACCTCCGGGTGCCACGATACCATCCACAACGTGAAGCAACTGGAGCACGTGAAATATTGGAAGCCGGTGCAATGATGCTGACTCAAGCCGACCCGATCAATAAAAAACTGCGCGTCTCAGGAGGCCTTATCTCTCTGGGCCTGTTGGTGCAGGCGCTCAGCCTGCTTTGGAACCATCCTCTCTCGTTTATTGCCTTTGTATCTGTTGGAGCGCTTCTTGTGGCAGGTGGGATTGGATTGTATTTGTTCACGTTGGTCAATATCCCAGCCGTCAGGCCGCAGGACTCTCTTGGCGACAAAGCAAAAGGTCAGACGCAACAAATTTGAGAGTCGGATTCCTCGGGAGAGAATTCAGCGTATTCCAAGAAGCGGGTCAAATACTGTCGCGAGAATTCTTTCGGAGTCGACGCCGCGCTGATCGGAGCACCTGATTTCTTTAGGCGAGTTCAAAGAGGAAACTGTCGCAGGCTATTTGTGCAACAGTGAGCCTAAAAGGTCCCGAAGAGCGATTGGGCCTTTTCCCTTGGGCAGGCACGCATCCACAAACGGGAAACTCTCATTCCCATGCAATGTTCCGCTGTACATAACGACTAACATTCCAGCAGCAGAGTTCTTTATCTGGCGGGCCAGATCAATACCGTTCATTCCGGGCATGATACTGTCAACAACCACGGCATCCACCGCTTGCAGTTGAAGCAATTCCAGCGCTTCCGCAGCGCCGCTGGCGGTGAAAACGTGATAGCCGCCAGCTTTCAGAATACTTTGGCAGATCTCGAGTATCTCTTGCGAGTCATCGACACACAAGATGCTGGGCTGGATCTGCCCCATCTTGTAGGTAGGAACTGGAGAAATTGCGCACACAGTCATCTCCTTATACCGCAAGCAGTTGCAATGCTTCAGGCTGAAGAATAGTCATCGACGCGCCCTTGATACTGATCAATTTCTCTTGCTGGAACTGGTGCAGAACGCGGCTCACGGTTTCCCGCGATGTATTGGTCATGCTGGCAATTTCTTCCTGGGTGATAGCCACGATAAAACGGCGTTCATTGCCGGTTGTGGCATGACGCGCATCAAGCCATTCCAATAACAATGACGCGAGCCTGCCGGCAACTGTATTGGGAAGCGCCAGCCGGCAAACATTGTTAAGAACGACACGGTAGTCGCGCAACAAGCAAGCCGTAGTCTCGGCGGCAGCTTCCGGAAACTCTTTCAGGAAGTGCATGAAGTCGCTTACTCGAATGGCCTTTATTTGGCACAACTCCACGGCTTCAGCGGAAGTCTCATGAGGCGTACCGCTCATTGCAGCGCTGAGTCCCAATATCTCACCGGCTCCGGCGATACGCAGAATCGCCGTCTTACCTTCGCGGGAACTGACTGAGAGTTTGACTCGGCCCGAGCAAATTACCAACACGTGCTTTGGGGTTTCGCCTTCCAGAAATAATGCTTCGCCACGCGAACGGCTGATCTCAGGGGCAATAGAAATAAACTGAGCCAAAGCCTCGCCTTTCAGAGCGCCAAAGGGTATCTTGCCGCCAAACCGCCCGACAAAACTGTTGGATATCCCGAGCTTGCTTACCGCAACACTTCCCATATTCCGTCTCCTGCATTTCCGATCTCTGTCTTGCTTGATCGGCACACTGCAAGAAAAGCAAGCCAGCCGCCATTCGGCGGCATTGAAAATACGGAAGTTATTCGGACTGTCCAACCTCGATATGCGTGAGAACACGCAGAGCTGCGCCATAAGACGCACCTCTAAAGTCTCAAATACCGTTAAAATCAATTCACCCTTCGGCAATCTCAGGTGGTTTAAGATCACGTACACATTGAAAGGCGGCAATGGCGGACGCTCGAAATCCTATTTCGCTGGTCATCATTGATGACAATGTCCGCAGCCTGGAATTTATTGCCACAGCCCTGGCCGGCGATGGAGTGCAGATTTTCACCGCCGCGAATCCTGAGGAAGGGCTGGACCTGGTTTACACCCACCGCCCTCAAATCGTAATGACGGACCTGGTTATGCCGCAAATGACGGGACTCGAAGTCCTGGAGCGCATCACTGAATTTGATCCGGTAATTGACGTGATCCTGATGACCGCGCATTACACCACCGAGACGGCTGTGGAAGCCATCCGCAAGGGAGCCGCGGATTACCTCAATAAGCCCATTTCACTGGCTACGCTCCGTGACCGTGTAGGCCGAATTATTCACGCTGCACTACAACGGCAGCAAGTTAGAAACGCCGAGGACCGGGTGATGGAGTCGGCCCAGTTCGAAGGCATTGTGGGACGGAGCCCGCAAATGTGGGAAATGTTTTCCCGTATTCAGCGGGTGGCGGCACATTACCGCGCCGCACTGGTCACCGGCCAGACCGGCACGGGAAAAGAACTGGTGGCGCAAGCTCTGCACCGGCTTAGTCTGGTGAATGGCAAGTTCGTGGTGTTGAATTGCTCGGCTGTTGTGGAAACACTATTTGAGAGTGAACTGTTTGGGCATGTACGCGGCGCGTTCACCGGTGCCGATCGTGACAAAGCAGGGCTGTTTGAGCACGCAAACGGTGGCACCCTGTTCCTTGATGAAATTGGCGACATGCCTCTCAGCACCCAGGCAAAGCTGCTGCGCGTACTCCAGAACCAGGAAGTACAGAGGGTTGGCTCGCTCACCGCGCAGAAAGTGGATGTACGAATCGTGGCTGCCACGAACAAGGACCTGCGCCGTGCAATCACCGATCGGCAGTTCCGCGAAGACCTCTATTTTCGACTGTCGATGGTTGAGATTCACGCGCCTTCGCTGGCCGAACGAATGGACGATCTGCCGCTGCTGACGCGGCACTTCGTAAAGAAATTCTCACAGCAGTACAAAAAAGAAGTCCGCGGCCTGACCCAACGGGCACAGATAATGCTCGCGCGCCATACCTGGCCGGGAAACGTTCGCGAGTTGGAAAATGTGATCGGGCATGGCTGCATGATGACCATGACGGACATGATTGACGTGATGGATATTCCCACTCTGGAGCCGCAGATGCGCCCTACAGACGCAGCCTCGCGGCCAAATTTGCCCGGTGCTATAGATCCTCCCAACCAATCTTTTGAAGAGCATGAAAAACGGCTGGTCACGGATGCGCTGAATCAAGCGGAAGGAAATCAATCGAAAGCCGCCCGGCAACTTCGTATTGGACGTGATGCACTGCGTTACAAAATGAAGAAGTATGGCCTGCTGTGAAAGGTTTTAAGTAATGCCAGAGCTGTCGGCTGCATTTTTGGGATCAAGAAGCCGCTGAATCTCTTCGCGGAGATGTGAGAGCGCCACGGGCTTGGCCAGGTATCCCGTAAATCCCGCTGCCAGGGCCTTCTCGCGATCACCCTGCATCGCACTGGCGGTAAGCGCAATAATCGGGAGCGTCGCATAGGCGGGATCCTCGCGCAATTCGCCAAGAACTTCGTATCCATTGCGGATGGGCATCTGCAAATCCAGCAAGATCAAATCAGGAGTTTCCGCGCGGACTTTTTCCAGCGCCTCCTTGCCATCCGCAGCGTCAGAAACCGCATATCCTTGCCTTTCCAGAACTGTGCGCAAAAGTTCGCGGCTGGTGGCTTTATCGTCGGCAATCAAGATTAGTTTCATGGATGATTTACAAAGTGGCTGGCGCCTGCACCAGGGGAAAGGTCACCTTGAACGTGCTGCCATGCCCGGGTCGACTCACAACGCTGATGTTTCCGCCGTGGAGTTCAACCAGATGTTTAGTAATTGCTAAACCCAGGCCTGTGCCTTCTCGCCCTCCTCGAAGGGGATCTTCAACTTGATAGAACTTATCGAAGATGGAGGACTGTTCGTCTTCACGTATGCCGATTCCTGTATCGCAAACGGAAACGTGCAGAAAATTGCGGTCGTGGGACGATTCCACCCGCACGCTCCCGCCTTCTGGAGTAAACTTCACCGCATTATTTATCAGGTTGTAGAGTATTTCCTTAACGCGAAGCTGGTCTGCGTAGAGGGGCTGATGAAAACTAGTCTTATTTTCGAGCTTTATGTTCTTCGCCACGGCCTGCTGGAGAATGCCGGCCAGCACTTGCTCAACGCATTTATTAAAGTCGAATGCGTCACGCTTCAACTCTAGACGTCCGGACTCGATTTTGCTGATGTCCAGAACCTCATTAATCAGTTCCAGAAGATGGCGAGCGTCGTGAAGAATGTGACCGACAAATCGCTGCTGCTTTTCATTCAGCGGGCCTTCCAACTGTTCGGTAAGCACTTCAGAGAAGCCAATGATGGTGTGGAGTGGCGTACGCAGTTCATGGCTCATGCTGGCCAGAAATTCGTTCTTTAAGCGGTTCGCCTGTTCAACCTCAAGATTGCGGGCTTCCAGTTGCTCATTTTTGGCCGTCAGTTCAGCCGTATATTGCTCGCGAAGAATGCGAATGCGGTCCTCAACCAGCTTCCTTTCCGTGATATCGCGAACGGAGGCTATTACGTGAAGCGAGCCTTCAATCCAGTTGGGGCTAAGGCTGATTTCCACCGGAAAAAGCGAACCATCTTTCCTCTGGCCTTGTAACTCTAGTCCAGTTCCCATAGGACGCGTTTTAGGATGGTCCGCATACGAACCACGATGTTGCGAGTGTCCACCCCGCATCGCCGCCGGCACAAGGCTCTCAACGTTGGATCCGAGCAGTTCGCCCCGGCTGTAGCCAAATATCCTCTCCGCAGCTTCATTGAGCAGCGTAATCTGCCCCTCCGAATTGACTTCCAGAATTGCATCCGGAGCAGCTTCCAGGAGCTTATGAAACCGGCTCTCAAGGCTGCTTTCCTGCCGGGCTGCTGTAGCCTGAACGTTTAAGTCAGGATTCCGAGCGGTCACGTTCACCTCAATTCTGGGCCTATGTGCTGGATGTTTTATGAATTTTACTATCACCCGCGATATGGCGGCACAAATCCTTCCTTTAAAGGATTATTCAATAATGTTATGGAATTTACGGAGCTCGCCACAGCGGGTTTCGGTTCGATGCTGGTAATACGAATATCCACTACCGCGCAGGACATGGTTGTCCAACAAGGAACTTTTCACGCCCCAGCAGTTACCAATCATGCGAATGAGATGAGCATCGGATTCGAATTCAGGTTAATTGCGTTCTGAAACAACGCTACTGATCAACCCTGTGCTCTGAGCCTGCTCATGGGCGTGATACGACGAGCGCACCAGCGGCCCTGATTCAACGTGGCGGAAGCCCATCTTCAACGCTTCGGTCTTCAGGAAAGCAAATTCTTCCGGAGTGTAATAGCGCGTCATTGGCAGGTGATCTTTTGATGGCCGCAGATATTGGCCGACCGTGAGGATATCGACTTTACGCGCGGCCAGGTCGCGAAAAACTTCCAGCAGCTCGTCCGTGGTCTCACCGATCCCGACCATCACGCCCGTCTTTGAAACCATTGTCGGAGCAAAACGTTTCACGTTGCTGAGCAAGTCAAGCGTGCGTTCATAGCGCGCGCCGGAACGCACCGCGCGATAGAGGCGCGGAACGGTTTCAGTGTTGTGGTTCAGGACTTCTGGCTTCGCGTCGATCACGATTTTCAGGCAGTCTTCACGGCCCTGAAAATCAGGGATGAGCACTTCAATCTGGCAACCGGGAGCCTGCTGGCGGACCTGGCGGATAGTTTCGGCAAAAATCTTTGCCCCGCCCATATTGTCGTCATCGCGATTCACGCTGGTAACCACTGCATGCTTCAGCCCCAGTGTGGCCACGGCTTCAGCTACCCGGCGAGGCTCGTCCCAATCCAGCGGCTCCGGCCTGCCTTTGGGGACGGCACAAAAACCGCAACGGCGCGTACACAGATTGCCCAGCAGCATGAACGTAGCGGTCTTGTGGTTCCAGCACTCGCCAATGTTGGGGCACTGCGCGGACTCGCAAACCGTATGCAGATCCAGTGTTCGAGCCAGCCTCTTGAGATCGTGATAATTGTCGCCCATGGGCGCGCGCGTCTTCAGCCACTCCGGCTTCTTATGCGGACGCCGCGGCGCAAGATCAATCTGGACGAGTTCGACGGGGCTGGCCATTCGGTAATTAGATGTGAATCTCTATTGTACGATGCACGGGCCGCTCCAGGCTGGGTAGCGCACCGACGTAACTTTGAATCCCGCGAAATTGCCTCTAAACTTCAGGTCTGGTGGGCGAAAACATACGCACAATCATCCGATGGCTGTCGTCAGTCCACGCTCCGCTGGGACGCTGGGTGCCTCTGGCCGGTGCCGCCTTGCTTACCTGCACGCGCCTGTTTCATTCCGGCTTTTTGAAAGCGCTG
>DATBVH010000445.1:0-25722 GCA_036515395.1 Candidatus Angelobacter sp. | reverse complement strand
GTACACATTTTTGATAATCTCTCCCGCGCCGGTGTGCACCACAATGTGGAATGGCTGAGGAAGACCGCTGCAAATTCCGGGCGGCTTCAGGTAACTGTAGGCGATGTTCGCGATGCCCGCCAGGTTGAAAAAGCCGTTGCTCACGCGACTGAGATCTACCATTTTGCCGCGCAGGTCGCAGTCACCACATCCGTAGCCGATCCCCGGCATGATTTTGAGGTGAATCTTGCAGGTACATTCAATGTACTGGATGCTGCTCGCAGAGCAGGCAACCGCCCCTTCATTTTGTTTACTTCAACCAACAAGGTGTATGGCGAACTTGGGCACGGCACACCCGTAATCAGCGGCAAGCGTTACGTAATGCCGGAGCGAGAAGGCGTTTCAGAAGCACAGCCGCTGGACTTTCACTCTCCTTATGGTTGTTCCAAAGGCGCGGCTGATCAGTATGTGCGCGACTTCGGCCGCATCTACGGCCTGCCAACAGTCGTGTTCCGCATGTCATGTGTTGCCGGACCGCGGCAGTTCGGCACGGAAGATCAGGGATGGGTGGCACATTTTGTTTTTTCGGCTTTGCAGGAAGAGCCTGTCATTATCTATGGCGATGGTCGGCAGGTTCGCGATGTGCTTTGCGTGGACGATCTCATGCGCGCTTTCGATGCCGCCCGTCAGAATATTGAAACCACGCGCACTGAGGCTTACAACGTTGGCGGCGGCTCACTGAATTCGGTTTCGCTCCTTGAGTTGATGGATGAGATCGCCGTGCTGACCGGACGGCCCATGGAGTTTGTTCTGAATGAGCGCCGCGTTGGCGATCAATTGGTTTACATCACTGACAATACAAAAATTCAGCGCGATACCGGCTGGAAGCCCGAGATCGGGTTAAAGAAAACTCTTCGGCTATTGCAAGCGTTCTGGGAAGAGAACCATGGAATGCTGACCAGGAGGCGGCGCTCCGCTAAGCCGGCGCTAGCTTCATTTGAGCTGGCCACCGAGCTTTCTGGGAGGGCGGGATGAAGTTTGCCTTGCTCAATCCCAACTGGGACTTTAAGGGCTCAACGTATTTTGGTTGTCAGGCCCCGCATACTCCGTTGGAGTTGTTATTTGCTGCCGATCAACTGCATATTGCAGGGCACGAATCTCTGCTGATTGACGCGCAGACAGACAATCTCACCATGGGGGAAGCTCGCGGCCGTCTGGATGCATTTGTGCCCGATTTTCTGGTGGTCCCGACTGCGCCGTCTTACCTCTTCTGGCGTTGCCCGCCGCCGGAGCTTCGCGTTCCCATTGAGTGGTTTGCCGGTTTGCAAAGCAAAGCGATCAAAGTCGCTATTGGTCCTCATGCATCGGCTACGCCGGCAACTACCATTCGAAAGACTGGTTGTGACGTTGTCCTGCGTGGCGAACCTGACCAAACCTTGGCTGAACTTGCCAGCAAACCATGGCAGGAAATTATCGGTTGCTGCTTCAAAAAAGAAGATGACCAGTTACATATCAGCCCTGCTTCAGCCATAGCTGATATGTCCGTGCTGGGTCCGCTCGACTTCAGGAATTACAGCGTTGAAGCCCATTCGCATCGCCATCATGTGTTCACCAATGACCATGGTCTTGGCGCTGAATTGGAATTTGCCCGAGGATGTCCCTGGGCCTGCACTTTCTGCAACAAGACGCTCTTTCGCAATAAATTCCGCCAGCGCAGTGTTGACACCGTTCTCCAGGAAGTGGATACGCTGATTGCTCGCGGCGTCCAATACATTTATTTCATTGATGAGATTTTCGGCGTGGGCAAAAACGTTCATCGCCTGCTTGAAGGCATTGCTGAGCGTCCCGTGAAGATTGGCTTCCAAACCCGCATCGATCTCTGGGATGAAGAATCGCTGGATCTTCTGGGCCGCGCTCACTGCATATCGATAGAGTGCGGCGTGGAGTCTATCACGCAGCAAGGTCGCGAGGATCTGAATAAAAATTGCCGCATGAACACGGATCGTATCTCAGAACTGTTGGTCTATGCGCGCGGACGCATTCCGTGGGTACAGGCAAACCTGATTCTTACCGACCACGATGACCGCGTTGAGATTCGCCGCTGGCAGCAAGCGTTGAAGGCAAAAGGTGTTTGGGTGAGTGAGCCAGTGCCCATGTTCCCCTTTCCGGGAAGTCCGCTGTATACCAAAACATTTGCGGCCGCGCCGGACGACCTGGCTTGGGAACGCGCTCATGGCCACTACACTGCCATGTTCGCAGGAAAGGGCTACAGCGATATTCAGGAGCAAACGCCGCTGGCGATTGAGGAATTGGAAACATGCATATCTTAGTCACCGCAGACACGCTGGGTGGTGTCTGGACATATACGCGGGAGCTGGTGACAGGCCTGGTGCGCCGGGGAGACAAGGTGACGCTCGTGAGCTTTGGCGATATACCCACCGCCGCGCAGATTCGCTGGATGGATGGCCTGGCTAATCTCGATTATCGCCCTACAGCATTCAAACTGGAATGGATGCTGGATTCCGAAGCCGACATGGAGGCTTCTTCACAGTATCTTAAGGCCCTTATTGAGGAGAGTCGTCCTGATCTTCTGCATTTCAGCCAGTTCTATTACGGAGCTATCGACTGCGATGTTCCGCGCGTGGTTGTTGCGCACAGTGATGTTGTGAGCTGGTGGATGTCTGTCCATCGCCAGTTGCCGCCGGAAACAGAATGGCTGCACTGGTATTGTCAGATAGTCACACGCGGATTGCAGGAAGCTACAACTGTGGTCGCGCCATCGCGCTGGATGCTGGAGCAAGTGGAGCTTCATTATGGCAAGCTTCGCTCCGCTTCAGTAATTCACAATGGCCGTGCCCCGGCGCTCTTTAATCCGTATATCAGCAAGAAGGAAACCACCGTTACGTTGGGGCGGCTCTGGGACAGCGGCAAGAACGTCTCACTTCTATTGAAGCGAGAGATGCCCGGACCGGTGAGCATTGTCGGCTGCGACCGCCATCCTGATTTACAAAATCATTCCTTCGTGGCTGAAACAATCAGGCCGAACATTTCCCTGGAGCCGCAGCAGGATGAGCGACAGATTACTCAGACGCTGGCGCGCGCTGGGATCTATGCTGCTACTTCACAGTATGAGCCGTTTGGCCTTGCGCCGGTAGAAGCGGCATTTTCACGTTGCGCCATTATTGCCAGTGACATTCCTTCATTCCGCGAACTCTGGGAAGGCGCCGCAATTTTCTTCCGCAACAATGATTCTGATAGCTTGGCCGAGGCCCTGGAAAGTGTACAGCGCGACCGTGGTCTTCGTTTGAGCCAGGGCAATCTTGCTCTTCGACGCGCGCGGCAGTGTTACACCTCTGACCGCATGGTTGCCGGGTATAAAAATCTTTATCACAAACTGGCTCCCGCTGAGGCCCTCAGCGCATGAGTCAGAAACTTAACATCGCTCTTTTCGCCCACTCCATTGTCTCTGACTGGAACCATGGCAACGCTCATTTCCTGCGCGGGCTCATGCGCGAGCTGATCCGCATGGGCCACACGGTGCGCTGTTATGAGGAATTGAGTTCATGGTCGCTTACCAACCTGATGAAGCAGGAGGGCGAGCGCGCCATTGAAGCCATTGATTCTTTCCGCCGGGCTTATCCTGAACTCGATATCCGCTTTTATAAGTCTGGTGACGATGACTTCCCCCGGTTTCTTGAAGAGGAACTGAAAGAAACTGATTTGGTGTTGCTTCACGAGTGGAACGACCCGCAAGTTGTCAATCAGGTGCTCGCTCTGAAGAAAAAGTTCGGCTTTATTGCGCTGTTCCATGACAGCCATCATCGCGCTCATACCCGGGCCGGCGAAATCCTCAAGTTCCATCTGCATCTGGTGGATGGCGTGCTGGCGTTTGGCGAGGCTATCCGCCGCATTTATGTTGACGGCTTTGGCGTTAACAGGGCGTGGACTTTTCATGAAGCGGCAGACGTTGAGCAGTTTCGTCCGCTCCAGCGCCGCAAGGAAATTGACGTGATCTGGATCGGCAACTGGGGCGACGATGAACGCTCGGCGGAACTGGAAGAATTCCTGATCCAGCCCGCGCGGACGCTCCCTGAAATGCGTGTGGTAGCTCACGGCGTTCGCTATCCTGATTTCGCACTGCAAAAGCTGGTAAGCGCTAACGTTGAATACCGCGGCTATCTTCCCAATCTTTTTTCTCCGCAAGCCTATGCGGAAAGCGCACTCACGGTGCATATTCCGCGTCGCGAGTATGTGAACGGTCTCTCTGGGATTCCCACGATCCGGGTGTTTGAAGCCCTGGCTTGTGGTATTCCACTGGTCTGCTCACCCTGGACCGACCAGGAAAATCTGTTTCGTCCCGGCGAGGATTATGTTGTAGTGCGCGATGGTGCAGAGATGACCGAGCAGTTGCGGTATCTTCGCCGCGACGGCAAGGCCCGGTACCAGCTTGCGGAAAATGGATTGCGGACCATTCGCGAGCGCCACACCTGCGCCCACCGCGCGCAGGAACTTATGCAGATATGCCAGGAGATTTCGCGATGAAGGTTTTCGTCTTTGGCTCCAGCATCACGTCTTCTTACTGGAATGGAGCGGCAACTTACTACCGCGGAATTTACAAGCAGCTTCACGCGCTGGGCCATCACATCACCTTCGCAGAGCCTGATGCATATGGCCGCTTGCAAAACCGCGATGCCGGCGATTTCAGCTACGTCGATACAGTGGTTTACAAAGATGCTGACGAAATCTCTGCACTGCTGAAGCAGGCCGGGAACTGTGATCTGGTCATCAAGCACAGTGGCGTTGGCGTATTTGACGAGCTGCTGGAACAAAAAGTTCTGGAGTGCCGATCCGAAAATACCCGGGTCGCTTTCTGGGATGTGGATGCTCCCGCAACCCTGTCGCGGGTGGAAACCGATCCTGCTGATGCGTTTCGCGCGCTCATTCGCGAATACGATTTTATTTTTACCTATGGCGGCGGCGCCCCGGTGGTCGAACACTACCAGCGTCTGGGCGCAGCCAATTGCCATCCAATTTACAACGCGCTCGATCCGGAAACCCACCATCCTGTCACACCGGATCCGGCATTAGCCTGCGATCTGTTATTTGTCGGCCATCGATTGCCGGACCGCGAACGCCGCGTGGAAGAATTTTTCTTGCGTGCAGCTGAACTTGCGCCGGACTTCCAGTTCGCTTTGGGCGGGGAAGGCTGGGGCGGCAAGCGGCTTCCTGCCAATGTCCGCTGGATAGGCCATGTTGCCACTGGAGACCACAACCGCGTGAACTGCTCAGCGCGCATGGTGTTAAATATCAATCGCGACTCCATGGCCGGAGTCGGTTTTTCTCCGCCTACGCGTGTTTTTGAAGCCGCCGGGGCCGCCGCCTGCCTGATTACCGACCGTTGGGCGGGCATCGAACAGTTCTTTGCGCCAGAAAACGAGATACTCATAGCCGGCAGCGCCGAAGATATTGTTTCGTGCTTGCGGAATATCTCTCCTGCCAGAGCGCGAGAGATAGGGAAGAATATGCGGACGCGGGCCTTGCGCGATCATACTTATGCGCTGCGGGCTAGAGAAGTGGATGCCATCATTGAAGGTGTGCCGGCAGAATCCACGTCGCGCTGAATTGAAAAGGTTTTCCGGATTGGTGCAGCTGTTTGGTTTAAGTATTAATGCTGGCTAATTACTGATTTTTTATGAAGATCACTATTTTCGGTCTTTCGATCACCTCCTCATGGGGCAACGGGCATGCGACAACGTTCCGCGCGCTGTGTCAGGCGCTGCATCGTCGCGGGCACCGCATTGTATTTTTTGAGCGCAATGTGGAGTGGTACCAGAACAATCGTGACCTCCCCGATCCTCCCTATTGCGAAGTCAAGTTATTTGAAAATTGGAATGACGTGCTGCCCGTGGTAAGGGCAGAGCTGCGCGATTCCGATGCCGCCATGGTGGGGTCCTATTTTCCCGATGGCATTGTTGCCTTGGATGAAGTGCTGGCATCGAATGTTCCGGCCAAGTCTTTTTACGATATCGATACGCCCATTACGTTGCGCAGTCTGCGTGAAAATGGACGCGCTGATTACCTGCTTAAATCCCATCTTCCTGAATTGGATATTTACTTCAGCTTTACCGGCGGCCCGGTGCTTCAGCAACTTCAACAAGAGTTCGGAGCACCCTTCGCGGTGCCGCTCTATTGTTCGGTTGATCCAGGCAAGCATCATGAGCTCCCGGCCAATCCCAGGTTTTCCTGTGATATGAGCTACATGGGTACTTACGCGCCAGATCGCCAGCCCACGATTGAGAAATTTATGTGCGAACCCGCGCGCCGTGTGCCGGAAAAGAAATTTATTATTGCCGGCCCGCAGTATCCATCGCACATCCGCTGGCCTGAGAATGTGGAACATATCATGCATCTGGAGCCGCGCTATCACGCGCAACTATATAGCTCTTCGCGCATCACTCTGAATGTTACGCGCCAGGAGATGGTGCTGGCCGGCTACTCGCCTTCGGTACGGCTGTTTGAGGCCGCCGCGTGCGGCTCCGCAATTGCTTCCGACAATTGGCCCGGCCTGGAAACTTTTTTTACTCCTGGCCAGGAAATACTTCTGGCCACGGGATCTGACGACATTGTTCGTTACGTGACAAGTTATGATGATTCAGAACTTCGACGAATTGGCCAAGCCGCCCGAGACCGTGTTCTTGCTGCTCATACCAGCGAAGTGCGTGCTCGGGAATTTGAACAGGCTGTGGAAATCGCGACCCGTTCCGCAAAGCGCCCCAGCGCCTTGACCGCAACTTAACATTCGACTTAAGAAATTATTCACGAATAACTCATTACCGCAGTAATTATTCTCCGCGCGCTGAATTGTCTTGCCAAAAAAATGCGCCGGTTTTTTCTGGGTTGTTAGAACTCAGTTTTGAGGTCACCAGAGTTGGATTTGGCATCCTACTAATGTCCGATATCTAACAAAATAAAATGATTAATATGAGAGTAGCCCTTATAGCTCCGCCATTCATTGCAGTACCTCCGAAGAAATACGGTGGTACAGAATTGTTCATTGCAGAATTGGCCCATGGACTCCAGCGCCAGGGAGTGGAAGTGGTCGTTTACACCAACGGCGAATCCACGGTCGATGCGCCCATTCACTGGCTTTATCCTGAAGGCGAGTGGCCTTTGAAGCATGAAGTGGAAGCCTCGCTGAAAGGGTTGAATCATTTTGCCTGGGCCATGAAAGAAGCGACCGGTGAAGCCGACTTAATACACGTCAACAGCGCTCCTGCCTTGAGTTTTACGCATTTTACTGATGTGCCAGTGGTTCATACGGTGCATCATGCCTTTGACGACTCGCTGGCAAAATTTTATGAGTATTACCCCAACGTTTCTTACGTCACCATCAGTGACTTTCAGCGGAAAAAGCTCACCATGCCGAACATGAGGACTATTCACCATGGAATTGATCCGTCGCTTTATACGGTGCTCGACGGCAAGCGTGAACACCTCAGCTTTCTCGGCAGAATCGCGCCGCCCAAGGGTACGCACTTGGCCATTGAAATCGCCAAAAAATCTGGTATTCCTCTCAAGATCGCCGGTGAAATTCAGCCTATAAATAAAGACTATTGGGAGACCCTGGTCAAGCCGCATGTCGATGGCAAGTTCATTGAGTACGTGGGCGAAGTTGGAATGCAAGGCAAGGTGGAGCTGCTGGGCAAGTCGCGGGCCATGCTTTTTCCCGTGCAGTGGGACGAGCCTTTTGGTTTGGTTATGATTGAAGCCATGGCTTGTGGAGCCCCGGTTTTAGCCATGCCCGGCGGATCTGTTGCCGAAGTAGTGAAAGAGGGTGTGAGTGGAAACGTGCGCAAAACTGCTGCTGAACTAGCAGAGTGCGCCCGCAACCTGGATATTCCGGCCACAATCGTTCGCGGCTATATGGAAGAGTTTTTCTCCGTAAAACGGATGACGCAGGACTACATTGCTCTTTATTCAGAAATTCTGCGTGATAACGTGGCTGAAGCGGAGCGGATCGTAGCATGAGCGCAAAACTTCTGATTGCGCATTCTGAACTTGTCAAAATATCTCCTCCATATCCAGAGCCGCGGCTGGCCTATCAGAACGCGGAGCCGCGCAAGGTCAATAATCTCACTCTGATTGATGGCAAGACGTTTCTCTCTACTACCGTTGCGGGGGACGTGATGCCGCCGGGTGCTTCCGATGTTGGTTTCTTCCACGACGATACGCGTTTTCTTAGCCGGTTGGAGCTTCGCGTTGACGGATATCGCACTGTGGTGCTCTCTTCCAGCACGGAGCAGACGTTTGCGTCGCAGATTGAGCTCACCACCGGCAAGAGCACCATGCGTGAGACGTATGAGATTCCTGAGAACACGGTACATATTCGCCGCGAGCAGCTGCTCTCCTCGGAAACCTTGTTTGATAATTTTTCTTTTGAGAATTTCAACTTCCAGGAACTTGAGCTCAACATTGAACTGGCTTATGAAGCCGATTTCATGGACGTGTTCCAGGTGCGCGGGGTAGCGCGACAAAAACTTGGCCAATATTTCCTCCCGGTCGTTCGCAATGATTCCATTGTTTTTCATTACTGCGGCTTGGATGGCGTCGGCCGCGAAACCATCATTCATCTTTCTCCGCAACCGGATCTGGTGGATGGCACCACGGCCCGGTGGAAGCTTCGCTTGCCGCCCTTCAAGCGTTTCCAACTGCAAACCACCATTGTTCCGCAGGTAGAAGGCAAGCGATCTCGCTCAGTACGTCCTGATTTTGGTCAGCAGCTGCGCTCGCGCCGTGAAGCGATTGCGGAGTGGGCATCGCATTCCACCAGTTTCAGCGCCGGCAACAGCATCTTTAGTGAAATGGTGGAAACCTGCAAAGCGGACTTCCATGCGTTGCAAATTCCCGAGGCCAGGGAGAGAGTCATCGCCGCGGGCATTCCGTGGTTTGCCACGATGTTCGGCCGCGACTCAATCATTGCCGCCTACCAGTCTTTGATGTTGAACCCGCAGCTGGCAACGGAAACGCTGCGCGTGCTGGCTTCGCTACAAGGCAAGGAGAAGAATGACTGGCGCGACGAAGAGCCGGGCAAGATTCTGCATGAATATCGTGAAGGGGAAATGACCCGCGCAGGCGAAATGCCCTTTGGCCCGTATTACGGATCGGCAGACGCAACGCCTCTCTGGCTCATCCTGCTGAGTGAAACTTTTAATTGGACCGCCGACGAGCAACTGGTGAAAGACCTGCTCCCGCATGCTTACCGTGCTTTGGAATGGATCGACTCTTATGGCGATCTGGACGGTGATGGCTTTGTGGAATATCAACGCCGCTCGTCCAAAGGGCTGGTGAACCAAGGCTGGAAAGATTCTTGGGACGCTATCATGCATCACGATGGCGAAATTGCCAAAGCCCCAATCGCCCTATGTGAAGTGCAGGGCTACGTGTATGAGGCCAAGTACAGGATGGCCTCTCTCATGCGTTCCTTTGGGGACATCAAGACGGCAGACAAGCTGAAGAAGGATTCCGCGGAAATGGCCAGGCGCTTTGAAAAAGCTTTCTGGATGCCCAAGCATGGTTTTTATGCGATGGCGCTGGATCGTGACAAGCGGCAGACTCAAGTTATTTCTTCCAACCCCGGCCACCTGCTTTTTACCCGCATGCTGCCCCAGGATCGCGCCAAAGCAGTAACGCAACGCTTTATGCGTGACGACATGTTTTCCGGCTGGGGTTGGCGCACCATGTCGCGCGACGAGCGGGTTTTTAATCCCCTGAGCTATCACCGCGGTTCCATATGGCCGCATGACAATTCGCTGATTGCGCATGGCATGGCGCTGTATGAATTTCGCGAGCCGGCCAACCAACTATTTACCGCGCTCTTTCAGGCCGCGTTGAATTTCCGCGATTACCGCCTGCCGGAGCTCTTCTGCGGCATCCAACGTCGCGAACACGATGAACCTGTGCAGTACCCCGTTTCCTGCTCTCCGCAAGCATGGGCGTCGGGTTCGGTATTTCTCATCCTGATGTCAGTGCTTGGTATCCGTCCCAGCGCCCAAAGAAAAGAGCTGAACATTGTGAACCCGGCGCTGCCGGATTTTCTGGAGCACCTCAGCATCCGCAACATGCGCGTGGGAGAGAGCCTTGTAGGACTCGATTTCAGCCGCCGCGGCGAGCGGACATTTTGCAATGTTGTCGACATTGAAGGTGACAAGCTGCTGGTGAACGTGGCGTTTAAGAAACGCTGATTTACACTTACGCCGTGCTCGTAATTTGGTAATTGAGTAATTTGGTAATTTAGTTGAAGCCCCAAGTTTTCGGAGGAAACGGAGTTGTCCCGTCGCGGAAATTTGGGTTTTAATTACCAATTTACGAAATTACCAATTACCAAATCCCCACTTACCAATTCCCAAATTGGCTCCGGCTTGCATGCTGATGGTCGAGCATTTAGATTGTTTAACGTGAAAATTGTCTGGAGGGATTAAATGGCAATTAATATTCTGATCAAAAAGACTGGCCCTTACGTTCTCAGCGGAGACCTGAGCCAGTTGGAGATCGCCGACGCTGATGGCAAAAAAGTAGACATCAGCGGGAAACAGGCGATCGCGCTGTGCCGCTGCGGCGCTTCCACGAATAAACCTTTCTGTGATGGAACCCACTCCAAGATTGGCTTCCTGGCCGCTGAAGCTGCCGTGAAAAACGAAGGGTAAGTCGCGGATCTACTGGCGAGGGACAACAGGAAAGCTTAGGGAAGCGGTCGCTGTTTTCTCTTCCGTTTCAGCTACTTACGCGCGTCGTACTTTCCTGGATTACCAAAGCCCAGACACGTCCCGCATCTCGGGAAACCCGGCAAATCCCAGTAAGCTGTATCTCCATGTTGATGGCTTGGGTCGCGCGCGTGCCGTTTACTACGTTGCTGGAATACATTCCGGTGGCGGCCACCATTGTCACCACCATATTGAGCCTGGTGCTGGCGCGGGCCACGCTGCGCTATGCCAAAGCTGCCGATCGCGGATTGGAACTTTCGCGAGAACAGTTTGAACGTGAATGGGCGCCCGAGTTGCATGTCCGGCTGGAACGCGCCTCCACCGCCGACGCCAAGATTGTGATCACCAACCTAGCTCGCGCTGCCGTGCTGCTCCAACTTGTGCAGTTGCGGACGATGACGCATGCCATGCCATTTGAGCGCCAGTACCTCAACGATCCGCTGGTGGGCGGCAATACCTGGACGCAACACATCGGTGAGCGCATTCTGGGAATCACCAGCAATGATTTTGCGGGGACGATTGCGGCTTCCGTCAGTTTCTACTCCGCGGGACGTCTGTACAAGAGCGATTGGTTCCGCTTTGATGTTGAAATCCAGCGCGGACGCTTTGAGAAGATTGAGCCGGTCACACTACCTGCCCGGCGCGTTCGCGTGCTGGCTACCCGGCAGGCAGACAAGTTCCGCCGCCAGAACGTAAAGGATGTGGTGCATGCGCCGGCGGGGAAAGAAGACTAGATCAATTCAAATCCTGAAAATTCTTTCAGGATGCTAAAACCGGAAATCTGTCGCTCGGGCCTTCGTACTTCTTCCATCACGATTGCAGAAGACCCCCTCTATAGCGTGAAGCACCGGTAAAAGGCATTCCGCGGCTCTGAGCGGCCTACAAGAGCAAATTCCAGGATCGGTAAAAGGATTTTAAGGGCTTTTTACGTTTGTAATAATCAGATCCAAAATCTTGCATTTGTGTTCAGCCGAATTAATAATTCGCGTAAAAGAGCAGAAATGATCGATCAACGGCAGCCGGCTGGCATTTGTTGCGGCTGAGGTGCTCATTGTGGATCGGGCAGCAGCGCGGGAAAAGCGAGGAGATGGAATGACCACACAGCGTGAATTGGCCACGGTCAACGAACACTCATTGCCATACCGGGTGCTCATTGCTGAAATTAGGCAGCGCCACGGAGATAGCAGCGTTGCTCCAGGCGTGGACGATACAATTGCTGAACTCGACGCCTGCTATGCCAACCTCCGGGAGTATGAACGTAAGGACGTGCCCGATCTGGAGGAATACAGGCGGATCCAGGAAAAATGTGCCGGTCTGGAAATACAGATCAAGGAGATACTCCACAAAGCTAATCTGAGCGCCTTATGCTTTTCCGGAGGCGGCATTCGCAGCGCCAGCTTCGGCCTGGGCGTGCTGACCAAGCTGGCTGCGCTTTCCATCGATGACGGGGATAAGAACAAAAATGGCGGTCAGATCACAGAGGGGGAACAAAAGGAAGAGCAGCACAAGAAATGGCTGATGGACGAGATCGATTATGTATCCACGGTCTCAGGCGGAGGATATATAGGGAGCTGGTTTACTGGCTGGATCTGCCGGCATCCGCAAGGCTTTCGAGGAGTTTTACGCGATTTAGCCAGGTTCCGGCTCACCAGCACGGACCCGGAAGCCCCTCCTGTCCGCCACTTGCGAGATTACACAAGTTATCTTGCTCCCCACACCGGCCTGCTCTCACCCGATAGCTGGACGCTGGCCGCAATTTTCCTGCGCAACCTAATTTTGAATTGGGCGATCCTGGTGCCCTCTTTCGCAGCGCTGCTGGTTTTACCCATCCTGAACACCTATCTTTTCAACTGGACCCGGACGCTATCTGCGTTGTGGCTTCTGAGGCTGGCGGCAGCGCTGGCGTTTATAGGCCTTTTCGTGACGGGGCTGAACCTGCCCGGAAATTACAGGCGGCAGCCTAGAACTTCCCGCAAGGCCCACTTTGCCTGGGTCCTCGTGCCGCTGCTGCTCTCGGCTTGGTGTCTCTCGGCGGGTTTTTTGTCCGGCAGTGCTTATACAAATTTTGAGGATCACTTTTTGTTGCTCTGGATCATGTCCGGTGTGGTCCACGCTGCGCTGTTCCTCGTTCGTTTCTTCTATTCGAAACGGCATGATGGAAAGGCTGCGGATATAGGTCCAACCACGTCGGACTTCTGGGGGCAGGTAATGGCTTTGGCCGGCTCTTCCGCTTTTGCCGCGTGGATTTTGTGGCTGCTCGCCACCCATGTGGGCAAGAACCTGTTGGCCGGGAACGACATCCGCTGGTTCACCAGCCTGGCAGTGCCCTTAGTGTTGGGCTCTTACGCCATGACCGCCGTGCTGCTGAACGGCTTGAGCGCCAAGTTCGATCTGGAAGAAGACCGCGAATGGTGGTCGCGCTCCGGCGCATTCATTCTCATGTTTGTCGTGATCTGGCCGCTGGCGCATCTCATTGTTCTCTATAACCGTGAGATCGTCGCTGCCGCCACTTACGTCTTCTTCGGGAAAGAATCCGCGGGAGCCGCCAGTATCCCGGTTTTGGCTGGAATCATTGGAGCGCTGGCTAGCTGGATCGGATTCACTCCGGCAACGCCCTCCGCCCATGCGAAATTGGATGAAAAAAAGCTCAGCGGCATCAGCAAGGTGCTAGTGAAGCGTGATTTGGTGATCCCCGCTCTTGGCGTGTTTTTCTTTATCATCCTAGCGATTGCCCTAGCCCAGGCCATTGACTGGCTGGCGCGCTGGATCGCGGACACGAACTGCACCGACCCAATTTGTCTGTGGGCCCTCTGGAGCGTATTTGGCGGCGCGGCAGGGCTGGCAGTTTTGATGAACGTGTTCGTCAACGTCAACACGTTTTCTCTTCATGCCATGTATCGTGGCCGGCTGGTGCGCTCTTACCTTGGCGCGTCGAATAACGTGCGCAGGCCCAATCCGTTTACGAACTTTGACGCCAATGACAACTTTCCTTTCGCCTGTGCGGATGAACCCCGTTGCGGAAAAATGGAAAATACCAGGAAAGAAGACGGGAAACTGGGCGACAAGAAAGAAGAAGGGAAAAGCGGGAAGGAACCGGAACAGAAGACGGTTGAAGTGAAAAAGCCCGGCGGTCCACTGCACATCGTCAACATTGCGCTGAATGTGGTGGCCACCAAGAAGCTTGCGTGGCAGCAAAGAAAGGCGGAATCCTTTACCGCCAGCCGTATTCACTGCGGCAGTTTTCGCGTCGGTTACAGGCCTACCAGCGAATATGCCGGCAAGGATGGGCTTACGTTGGGCACGGCGATGGCCATTAGTGGCGCGGCTGCCAGCCCTAACATGGGATACCATTCCTCGCCGATCCTCACCCTCGTGATGACGTTCTTCAACGCGCGGCTCGGCTGGTGGCTGCCCAATCCAGGTCTTGCGGGCGAAAGCGCCTGGGAGAAAACCAGCCCTCGCTTCTCCCTGTTACCGCTGTTGAATGAGGCACTGGGAAAAACCACCGATGAAGACAAATGGGTCTACCTCTCTGACGGAGGCCACTTCGAGAACCTTGGCCTCTATGAAATGGTGTTGCGGCGCTGTAAGAGGATCATCGTGGTGGACGGCGGCGCCGATCCCGATTTTACACTGGAAGACCTGGGGAACGCGGTGCGCAAGATTAATATCGATCTTGGGGTGCCCATTACATTCGATCCGCCGGTCGCCTTCCAGAAGGGCGCAAACCATGGGAACCGGCATTACTTCATTGGACGGGTGCATTACAGCCACGCCGATCTGGAACCGGAGAAGCTGAACCGCTTATGCGAACTGGAGGCCCATAGGAATCGCTCGGAGACGCTGAAAGCCATGCCAAGCAGGAGCCCGGAAGAAGAAAACGAGTACCGGGACTTGACCCAGCGCGCAACGGAGGGGTCGCCCGAGCAAAATGAATACAAGGAATTGGTTTCCATTGATGGCGTCCTGATTTACATCAAGGCGTCATTGAACGGAAATGAGCCGGTGGATGTGACCGAGTACAGCAAAAGCCATCCGGATTTTCCCCACGAGTCAACTGCCAACCAGTTCTTCAATGAATCGCAGTTTGAAAGTTATGTGCGGCTGGGCATGCACGTGGTAGACGAGATCACAACGCCGAAGGCATCGTCGCCCAGGCTGGCCGCTGTTGTGGGACCTCTCACGCTGCAATGGACAGCGCCGGGGATATTGTCGCCCACCCCCCCGGCGGCTCTCATAGGACCTATTACGCTGCAGGAGTTTGTGGATGTGGCAATAAGTTAAGCAGTGAAGGCAATGAAAATACTTTCTGCGGAGAATAAAATGCAGACTTTACGCACCATGATCTTGATGGCGGTTTTAAGCGCGACAATCCTTGGCGTGCCGGGTCTTCAGGCACAAACGGAGGACAATGGCACGAGTTCGTCTTCAGCCACGCAGGCCGGCTTTCTGGCGAAGGCCGCCTTTTATCCGGTAAAGCCGGTACGCAACGCGTTTGAATGGGCTGGGACAAAGGAGCGGGCAGAGCCGAACGCCTCCGCTCCCCCGCCTGACCCCACTCCAACGCCATGTGATGATACAAGTAACACGGTAGAGTGCCGTCGCAGAGTGGATATTACTGCTTATACCGGCATGGCTATAGATACTTTTGCCGCCGACGAAGTAAAGAAGTATCTCAACCCCGGCGCTTCCGGCGATATTCAATACCGGGGAATCTTCGGTTTCGATTTTGAGGCCAGATTGATGGGCAGCGACACTAAAGCTACAGAGTTCAAAAGAAACTTGTGGCTTTATGGAGAAACACTCCACGGCGTGCGCAGCGCCGATATTGATTGCAAGGCACATCCAGACTTTCCGACTTGCCAGGATGCATTGGCCCTGCCCACAACGCTACCGCAGCAGACGGTTTTTATGTTGCGTAATGCAACCACGCTAGAGGGTTACTTCGGCTTCCGTTGGGAATTCTTGCAATTGAAGCCAATCAGCACCCCGATTAATCTTTACCTGAAGGGCCAAGCCGGCTTCATTTCTGTAAGCGGCAATCCTCGCTTGGCAGACGCACACCATGTAGCATTCGGATTGACGATCCCCAAAGGCGACTTGACGGGTTCGTATCTTGAAGCGGGATTTGGCCGAACCGACCTTTTCTTAACAAACAAGAGAAGGCGGTTCAAGATAGATGGTTATTTCCAAAAACAGATCAAGGACACAGCATTTTCGTTTTTTGCACAGATGCTGGTGGATACTGATTTAGGCCAGGGCTCGGATGCGGTGCAATCCTATATCGGGTTCAACACTGATGTGCAATGCCTGTTTGATCTCAAATTCACCAAGTGCAAGGCGGATTCAAAGTAGCCAACTAGCAAGACAGAGCCAGAAAAGTCTCAGTGGATTGTCTTCATCTTCCGTGACATGTAATCCATGAGGAGATACTGGCCAAGGTTTTGCGGCGTGGTGAAGTATGCTTTTCCCTTGCACATGGCCGTGACTTTCTGGACAAACTGGACCAGCCCGTAATCAGAAGCCAGCATGAACGTGTTGATCATGATGCCGGAGCGCTTGCAGCGCGAAACTTCTTCCAGCGTCTGGCTTACGACCAACGGGTCGAGGCCGAAGGCGTTTTTGTAAATCCTGCCGTCTTCCAAGGTGAGTGCTGAAGGCTTGCCGTCAGTGATCATTACGATCTGCTTCATGTCTTTGCGCTGGCGTTGCAGAATGCGCTGCGCAAGACGCAGGCCTTCACGCGTATTGGTGTAATAGGGGCCAACTTTTACCCGCGCCAGTTGAGAGATTGGCATCTCTTCTGCGGAGTCATGAAATAGGACCAATGACAGCGAGTCTCCCGGATACTGCGTGCGGATCAGATGCGACAGCGCCATGGCGACTTTCTTAGCCGGAGTAAAACGGTCTTCGCCATACAGAATCATGCTATGTGAGCAGTCGAGCATGACCACCGTGGCGCAGGATGACTGATACTCGCATTGATGGACCTGAAGATCAGAGTATTCGATGTTGAGCGGCAGGTGTAGCCCTTCACGCTGGATGGCGGCAGAGAGCGTCTCAGTGATATCCAGATTCATGGTGTCACCGAACTCGTAAGGCTTGGACGCGCCGCTGGATTCAATGCCGGTAGCCAGATCGCGCGTGTCATGCCGACCGAAGCTGGAGCGACCCAGCGAACCCAGCAGGTCGCGCAGCGTCTTGAAGCCGAGAAAGTCCAGGCTCTTGTCTGTAATCTCAAAGCGCGCATTGGTCTGGGCTTCGCCGGTCTGTCCCGGCGTGGTGGACTGGCGCGCAGGATCATGCGGCTGGTCTACGGAGATCAGTTCTTCCTGCTGCATGCGCTCAATCAACCGTTCGATCAATTCATCCATGGTGCCATCCGCCTGCATCTGCTCCAGACGTTCCCGCATTTCTTCGTCCATGAAGTCGCCCATCTCAAGCGCCTGCTGGATGGCCTGGCGCAACGCGTCCAGCGAGTGCTCATCCATTTGCTGGAAGTACATGGAATCGCTCTGAAAGCCTGACTCAAGCATGTAATCCGACAGAGCACTGAGCAGGTCTTCCATGCTCATTTCGTCAGCCAGATCGGCAACGTATTTGGAGTATTTGGTGTATTTCATTTGCTTTTATCCCGAGCGTAGCGAGGGGCCCCTACTCATAATGATTGGCTGAAACTACATCAACACGACTTTGTAAGAACCCGATAAACCCGATAATTGTTTGCTCAGATCTTCCCAACGCGGGTTCGTTTTGGCGAACAGTGCTAGCTTCTTTTCCCTCCGCCATTTCTTAATCTGTCGCTCGCGATGCTCAGCGATTTTCGAATCGTGAAATGTCTCGTAGTACATTAAACGGTTCACGTTGTATTTCTTCGTGAAACTATCCACAAAGCCGAGCCTGTGTTCTTCTACCCGACGCCGCAAGTCATCGGTTAATCCCACATATAGCGTGCCACTTAGGCTTGCCAGGATGTAGACGAAAAACAATTGCGATTCCTTACACGTCAATTTATTCGATAGGGTTCCCTCGCTTCGTTCGGGACAAAGACTAATTGTAAGGTCTTCTATTCCGCATCGGCGGTGGATCATCGTCGCCGCGCTCAAATGGACGCTCCTGCCGCTTTGGCTGTTTTTCCGCGCCAAAGACCCGTTCTTCAGACCGGCCAATTCTGCGGTGCGCGTGCAGGCCTTCCAGCACAAACTCCGCGGCTGAAACCAGAACTTCAGGCTTCTCTTTGGATTTGATGCCGACCGGCGCAAGCTTATCGGTCAAGCCTTGGATGTTCTTTAAGCCCTCCAGAACTTCGTGAGCACTGGCTGTGTCTGAAAGTTTGATCTCTCCGCCCAGTTCAAACCACTGCACCACCTGTTGCATGTTCAAGTCTTTGAAATATGTGTCATAGGTTTTGGCGACAGCGGTACGGATCAACTCTCGTGCAACCGTATCGGCCCCGCGCATTTCGCCTTCATACTCCAGCTCGAGCTTGCCGGTAATCGAGGGCAGCGCGGCATAGACATCGCCAATGCGGGGTACGATGGTTTTTTCTCCGCCGCGCACCGCGCGCCGTTCAGCGTTGGAAATTACATTTTCCAGAACACTGATGGGCAGGCGCTGGCTCACGCCGGAGCGCTTGTCAATCTTTTTATCTTCGCGCGCCAGGAAGGCCACGCGTTCTACCACTTCGCGGACATATTTCGGCACGTGCAGCTCCAGCCCATCGCGATGCAGCCAAGCTTCCTGCTCGGTGATGCTGATGCCCTCTTCCAGCGTGCCGGGATAGTGAGTGCGGATTTCCGAGCCAATGCGATCTTTGAGCGGCGTTACGATCTTTCCGCGAGCGGTGTAGTCTTCTGGGTTTGCCGTGAAGACCAGAGCCACATCAAGCGGCAGGCGCAGAGGATAACCTTTGATCTGAACGTCGCCCTCCTGCATGATGTTGAACATGCCGACCTGAATTTTTCCTGCCAAGTCTGGTAGTTCATTAATAGCAAAAAGACCACGGTTCGCTCGAGGAAGAAGACCGTAATGGACCGTCATCTCGCTGGAGAGATCATGTCCACCTCGTGCGGCTTTAATTGGATCAACGTCGCCAATTAAATCAGCAATGGTCACGTCCGGCGTGGCAAGCTTTTCCACGTAGCGATCATCGGGCGTCAGGTAGGCGATGGGAGTTTTGTCGCCTTCGCGGGCAATCAGCTCGCGGCAGCGTTTGCAGATTGGTTCGTAAGGATTGTCTCGTATCTCGCAGCCGGCAACGTATGGCAGTTGCGGATCAAGCAGCGTGGTCAAAGCACGCAGAATACGGCTCTTGGCCTGTCCGCGCAGGCCGAGCAGAATAAAGTTGTGACGGGAAAGTACGGCGTTCACCAGTTGCGGAACGACGGTGTCCTCATAGCCAATAATGCCGGGAAAAATAGTTTCGCCGCTGCGCAGACGTGCAATCAGATTTTCGCGGAGTTCATCTTTTACCTTGCGCGTGCGCAGCCGCTGCTCAGAGAAAGAACTTTTCCTGAGCTCGCCCAGAGTAGGGGGAAGATTCATGAAGGGCCTCTGAAATAATTATACGCTGAGAGTTCCAGGTTGATGGCCAGAAGGTGAGACCGACGCAGCGCTAATCAATGCACATGGCCGTTGCCGCTGGCCCGCTGGCGCACGCGCAGGCTATTTTCCACTTTGGGAATCGTAGCGCGGTAGTACTCCGTGAGTAATTCTATTCTGTCTGCTTCTGATTTCATCTCCAGCAGCGTCTGCTTAAAGTCCAGATCCACCGGCAATTCCTGCGCCAGGCGGAAAGAGAGATAGGCCGCGTCTCGGTCCACTTCCACTGGTTGGCCCATCACGGCAAAAAGCTGCTCATGAAGCTGGACGACTATATCCGCGGCGTCCCTGCTCACGGTAGAGGGCTCATCATCAAAAAAAGCTACTTCAGCCTGAAGGAAAGAGCGTTCCTGATTTACTTCTATGATCTCAAAACGCTGGGCGCCTTGGGCGGCAATGTCCATTCGTCCGTCTTCATATTTTTTGATGATGGTGAGAATCCTGGCGGAACAGCCAATGGCTGAAAGCGCGTTTTCTTTCGCGCGTACCATACCGAATGGGCGTTCTTGTGAAAGGCACTCGCAGATCATCTCTTTATAGCGGGGCTCAAAGATATGCAATGGCAGAGGAGCACCGGGGAATACAACAATTTCCAGCGGAAATAGCGGAAGCAAAGGCACAAAGTTCATTCTATAGCACAGTCAACGGATCAGCATTCAGCAATCAGTACGCAGCATTCAGCCCGGAAATATTTTCGACTTCGCCGCGAAAACCTTTGAAACACGGAGGAAAGGAGGAAGCGGCGGAACCAGGAAAATAAGAGTTTTGGTTCTATTGCCCTACGGTTCCTCTGTGTTTTAAAGGTTTGGTTTCTGTTGGGACCACTATGCTGCTCCGGGCTGAATGCTGAGTGCTGATCCCTTGACTTAAACGCGCTTACAAACTAAAAAGCTGGCATGAAACTTGAAGGCAAAGTAGCTGTGGTTACGGGCGCTTCCATGGGTATTGGTGAGGCGATTGCAAAGTTGTTCCTGCAGGAAGGCGCCAAGGTAGTGCTGTGTTCGCGTGACCTGGCGCGGACCAAAGCGGCGGAGCAGCGCATTGGCGGCGGCGCAAATACCTTGAGCCTCACGTGTGACGTGAGCAAGCGCGACCAGGTGGACGCGCTGGTGAAGGCAGCGGTCGCAAAGTTCGGGCGCATCGATATTTTTGTGAACAATGCCGGCTTTGGTTTGAATGATGCCGTGGCCGACATGGACATGGCTGAATTCAGGAGAATGTTTGATACCAATTTGTTTGGCGCGGTGGAGTGCATGCAGGCTGTGATTCCGATCATGCGGCAGCAGGGCGGCGGCGACATTGTGAATATTTCATCGGTGTCAGGCCATATCGCTACGCCTTATATGTCAGGATACGCCGCAACCAAGCACGCGATGAACGCCATCGGCAAGGCGGGACGCATGGAACTGCTGCGGCACAATGTCAACGTGCTCACGGTCTCCCCCGGCTACATTGCCACGGACTTTGTGAAGAATATGGTCAAAGGAAAACATTCAGAGCGTGTGGGATCATCAGTGAAGTACGCGGTGACGCCGGACATTGTAGCCGACGCAACTTTGCAGGGCTTGCTCAAGCGCAAGAGGGAAGTGATAGTGCCAAAGTTTTACAAAATGATCATCAGTATGTATCAGGCTTTGCCCGGAGTGGTGGAGCGCAGAATTCGCAAGGCGCTCAGACCGACGGCACAGGTGATGGCCGAAGCGGCAAAGAAGTAGAGCTAAGAGCTTTTGGCCGCGAATAAACGCGAATGGCACGAATTCGCTTGAAAGGTTTGATTGATTCGCGCTTTTTCGCGAGATTCGCGGCTAAAATTCTTTTGTTCGAAAGCTCCTCCAGCCTGCCCGTAAGTCCACGCGGTATACCAAAATTCAGCAAGAAATCCGAGATCGCACGTTCTCTCAATGAAATGGGAATGCTCTTGCGCTGGACTATCACGTACCTGCTTATTGCCCTGGCGGCAGGCGTGATGACCTTTAACAAGATGACGGTCTGCTCCTGGATGAGGCGCAAGAATCCGGCAGCAACAATCTCGATTGTAGGCGGGTGTCTGGGTGCGGCAGGCTGTCTGGTAAGTCCAGATGCGTGGATGAACAAACTGTGGTGGCTGCCGACAGCACTTGACATCATTGGTTCTCCGTATCTGCTTGTCGTTGCCTGGATAGGAATCGAAAGATGGTTGAAGCGGCGAAAAGAAGCAATTAGCAATTAGCAACTGGCAATCAGGAAAACGAACCTGGATATTTTCAAATTTATCATTCAAGAGACAACAGGTTTGGCCTATTGCCACTTGCATAAAACCCAAACCTCACCACAGATAACGCAGATAGGACTGATTTACACGGATCAAAGCGGTTCAATTAGGACCATTTTTGAATTTGTAAATCCGTGTCATCCGTGTCACCCGTGGTGAGATTTGCTTTTTTGCGCAAAGCAACTTGGCGATTAGCAAAAACAGGTTTGACCAATTGCTATTTGCCAATTGCTTAATTGCTGATTTCTTCCAGCATCCCCGCCATCTCCGATAAAGCATGTTTGTTCCCGGTGCGTTTGGCGGCCTCGACGCCGTTCTCTAGCATTTGTTTTGCTTCGGAGGTGCGGCCGTTGCGTTCAAGCGTCTGTGCAGCCATGAAATATCCGTTCGTATAGTCGGGATGGAGTTCCAGAAGTTTCTTGAACTCGGCTAGCGCCTGTTCCGTTTGTCCGGCTTTGGAATATTCCATTGCGAGTCCATAGCGGGCGAAGGCGTCGCTGGGATTTTGTTCCAGGAACTGGGCAAGCATCTGCAAGCGGCTAGGCTCGGTCATTAAAGAAATCTAACATACTCCGGCGAAACGCTATGCGATTGTAGAGAGTGGTTGCACAAGTCGCTGTGCACAGTACAGATCTGGTCATGTTTTTTCTTTACACCCAAAGCGTCTGACGCTACGATTCCTTGTTGTGGCTTGTCCCTTTTTCTTCCCGACCGAAAGAATTTCCATTGGCTGGCCTTTCCCAGCTCGTCTGCCTTTAGGTACCGGCTTTGCCGGAACCTGTCGCGCCAGAGCGGATGAGATCACTCCTTCAGAAATTGAATTGCGCGAGTTCTGCAACATAGGTTATGCCGGTGGATGTTGCCATATGCCGGCTGACCGTTGCGCCGATGGTATCCGTTTTGCCATTGCGCGCGATGAAAACTCCAGGATCGTCCTGCACTATGTGAGCGAGCGTTTCCATGAGCCGGTGGAATACGGCAGGCTTGAATATGATTGCTTAGCGAAGAACTGGCCGGCTCCCATGCGCGATGCCTGCCTGCAACGCCAGGCCGAATGTTACGTATCGGTGTATCTTGAGAAGCGCCCGCGAGCAGCCAGAATATCCTCAGATAATCCAGTAGATCCGGCGGCGAATCCACGCGAAGAACTCGAATAAAATAAACCGGCGCGATACGAGTAACCTGTCTTGACTTAGAATTTCCTCGCCGTTGGTCGATGTGTACCACGTTCCTACGAGGCAAGGACCGGCGATCCGGGCACAGAGCTAAAGCCAAATCTCCCGTCATCGCGGCGATAGGCGAAGCCTTCATGCGAAAATGACAATATGAATTCGAATGATGGCCACGACACGCCGATCCATATCGTGCCACCGCGGGCCGTAAGTGAATCACAATCACAGATGGCGGAAGTCGTTCTGCCGAATGATGCAAATCCACTGGGCAACCTGCTTGGCGGAAGGCTCATGCACCTCATTGATATCGCGGGAGCGCTGGCCGCGCACAGGCACTCGCACAGCCACGTGGTTACGGCATCCATTGACCACATTGATTTTCGACGGCCGGTGCACATCGGCGATTTGCTGATTTTAAAATCTTCAGTCAACCGCGCGTTCAATACGTCCATGGAGATTGGCGTAAAGTGCTGGGTGGAAAACTATATTGCCGGGACCACGCAGCATGTGGCGTCAGCGTATCTGACATTCGTCGCCGTGGATGCACACGGCAAGCACAAGTCCGTGCCAGAGGTAACGCCGGAAACGGCCGAAGAGAAAAGGCGCTATGAGGACGCAGGACGGCGCAGAGAGCTAAGGAAATGGGAGCTGGGCCGTAAGAATGCGGTGAAGAGCTAGTCCGCAACAGCCATTCGCGCTTATAACGCTCATCTGCTGCCGTTCCCGTATAATCGAAACACTACCTATGGCTCATGGACATCAGCACGGAGCCCAGCAGCAGGGACCATTCCCGCTGCCGGGAGTCAACAACATCATCGCAGTCGGATCTGGCAAGGGCGGCGTGGGAAAGACCACCATCGCGGTAAATCTGGCTGTGGCGCTGGCCAAAATGGGCTATAAGACCGGCTTGCTGGACGCCGATGTTTATGGTCCCAACGTCCCCTTAATGATGCATACCAGCCAGCAGCCGCGCGTGCTGAATGAGAACTTGATCGAACCGCTCCAGAATTATGGGGTGAAAATCATCTCCGTGGGATTCCTCAATCCTGGCGATAAGCCGATTGTATGGCGCGGCCCCATGCTGCACCAGATCATCCGGCAATTTTTGCAGCAGGTGGTGTGGGGTGAACTGGATTACCTGGTCATTGACCTGCCTCCGGGCACGGGCGACGTTGTGATTTCGCTCTTCCAGACCGTCCCGCTTACAGGCGCGGTGGTGGTATCGACTCCGTCTGACGTGTCGCTGCAAGACGGGCGCAAGGCTATTGAGATGTTCCGTACCGCACGCGTTGACGTGTTGGGATTAGTGGAGAACATGAGCCACTTTCTGTGTCCGCATTGCCATCAGGAAATCGATATCTTTTCCAAAGGCGGAGTGGAACGTACGGCGCAGCAGTTCGGAGTGCCTTTCCTGGGATCGATTGAGCTTGATCCGGAAATCCGCAAAGGCGGCGATGCCGGCCAACCTCCGGCGCTGGCCGGTGAGAATGATCCTCACGCCAAGTCATTGTACGATTTCGCCAAGCGAGTGCTGATGCGCCTGGCCGAGGTGAAGAGCAGCAGCGCGCCGGGTGACGTGATTCAGGTGCAATAAAACCAGTACTTAGCAATTAGCCATTGGCAATTAGCTTAAGTATCAAGTTCTCTGCAGTTTGAGCGACGGCCACCAAATGGACTGCTTCAGATGGCGTATACAAGCTAAAGGCTAAGAGCTAAGGGCCAAGAGCCGCTGTTCTAGCACTCTCCTCCCCCAAGTGCTAACTTGACAATACTCCACTAACATCCTTAAAATCTAATAAGCAGGAGTTTGCAAAATTTCTGCCAAGCTATTGCAAATAAAAGCTTAAGCAAGTCTGCAACATGCCAAACCCAGGACAAATCGGCCCTCGTGAGCGGGAAATTCTTACCGCTATCGTGGAGACCTACATCTCCACGGGTGAGCCGGTAGGATCACGCACACTTTCACGCCACAATAAGGATGGCCTCAGTCCGGCGACGATCCGCAATGTAATGTCGGATTTGGCGGAGAGCGGTTTTCTGGAGCAGCCACACACATCGGCTGGACGCGTGCCGACATCGCAGGCTTACCGGTATTACGTTGACCAGATTTCCGGCAAAGCGACGATCTCAGCGGCTGACCAGACGCTGATTTCAGACACGTTACAGGGCACGGTGGATGTGCAGGAGTTTCTGGAGCGGACATCGCATGTGCTTTCGCTGGTTTCCAGCGGAGTCGGGGTGGCCATCGGCAATGCGGGACCAAAGAACGCGCTGGAGCATGTTTATTTCTCGCGACAAGGCAATAATCGTGTGTTGGCCGTGGTGGTAACGAAGTCAGGCGTGGTGCATGACCGCATGATGCGCCTGGAGCAAGATCTGGACCAAAGCGACCTGAACACGGCGGCCAATTACATCAATGAGAATTTCCGGGGCTGGATCATCAGCCAGGTAAAGACTGAACTGCGGCGGCGCATTGACCAGGAACGCAGCGAGTATGACCGGTTGATGAAGAGCCTGGAAGAACTTTATAAAGGCGGCGCGCTGGCAGCAGAAGAGCCTGTCAAGAACATCTTTGTAGAGGGTGTGGCAAACCTTGTGGGGAATGACAAGGACCGCCTGCGATTGCGCGATCTGGTGAAGACGCTGGAAGAGAAGGAACGCGTGGCTGATCTGCTTTCCGCTTATCTGGATACACGCCAGGAAGCTGTGCGCGTAGTGATCGGCCTGGAAGAAGCAGTGCCGGAGATGCGCAATTTTGTGCTGATCGGCGCGCCTGCGCGCGTGGGAGAAGAGATGCGCGGATCGCTGGCGGTGATTGGTCCAACCCGCATGGACTATCAACACACAATCACGGCGGTCTCATATATCGCACAGCTGTTTGACAAGCTGCTGAATGAGAACACGTGAAAATACCAATCAAGAGACCAGGTGCTGTAATGAGCAAGGGCAATGGACAGGC
>DATBVH010000444.1:0-6026 GCA_036515395.1 Candidatus Angelobacter sp. | reverse complement strand
GAGATCGTGCACCTGGCCGCCGCTTGTGGGATAAAAAGCGGTACGGTCAAGCACAATGGCTGCCCTGCCATTGCTGTCGAACGCTTCGACCACACGAGCATCGAAGTCGTAGAGAAAAGAATCGTGGTAGTAAAGGCGCTGGGTCATAGAAAACAGCAGCTAACCATTATTTTACGATGAGTTCCAACTGCAATCACTACTCACCGGAAGTTGTTTTTGTTTTGGATACACAGAGAGGGCCCGACCATTTGACCTTGACCAGGGTCGGCGTAATCTGCGCACCATTCACCTTAAAGATAAGATAGTGATAGAACGATCCCGGCGTGTCTTTCTTCAGGGGCGCGCCTCCGCCTCCGGAAATCAAATAATAAGGCGGCTGAGAAGGGTCAGTACGGCTAGGCGGATCAGTGAACTTGTTCGGATCGCCCTGCGGGTTGAAATACATGTGCTCATGCCCGGAGACGACATAAGATACATTTGTATAGCCCGGGATTTTCTTTTTCTTGTCACCGGCAAAAAGCTCCTGCAGGGCCTTTACGCTTGCCGGATCCAAGCCGCTTTTGTCTCCACCATAAGGCATAACTGGGTGGTGCATAAAGATGACGATATGCGCCTTGTCCTTGTTGGCCTCAAGATCAGCTTTCAACAAGTCAAGCTGCTTTTGTGTGATGTAGCCTGGCGGTTGGTGCTTCGTCGCGCCTTCCGCCGTGGACATATCCTTGGTTAGCGTCCCCGTAGGCGGCTCATTCTCACTATCCAGCGCGATGAACCGGGAGTTGCCATAATTGAACGCGCCGTAGGTTTCCGCCATGTATTGCCTGTAGCGCTCTTTCATTTTGCTGGATGGCACCTCATCCTTCTCGTCCATTTCATGGTTGCCGGGGGCGTTGAATACGGGAACACCAGCGGTAGCGGCGATGGCAAGAAATTCTTTGTATTGCTTTTTCAAAACCTTCCTATCCGGGTCTTTGCCGGAAATTGTGTCGCCGGTCCAGAGCACAAAGGCGGCAGGAGGCTTCATTTCATGGACGTCGGCGAAGATCGTTCCCGGGATGGGCGGCTGCGGGCAACTGGAGTTCGCAGGGCGGTTGTCGCCCGCTATGACAAAAGTGAATATGTTCGGATCAGGCGGTTGGGAAAGACTGCCTGTCTTTGGCAACGGCGAGAGAGCAGGCATCTGAGCAAATGCGATCAGACCGCAAAGTTGGAGCAAGAAGAGGTGAAACAGGCTTTGCCGATTCATGGAAATCCTTTCATTGCAAGCAGGATTGCAATGAGAGGATTGTAG
This sequence comes from Candidatus Angelobacter sp., assembly GCA_036515395.1. Classification (GTDB taxonomy): domain Bacteria; phylum Acidobacteriota; class Terriglobia; order Terriglobales; family Acidobacteriaceae; genus Angelobacter. The sequence continues at coordinate 4,738 of DATBVH010000444.1, read as the reverse complement.
CTACAAACCGCTTGAATCAAACACAATCCATACGAGTCAGCAGGTAACCTTCAGGATGCCATAGAAAGCGAGCTTATGCGGTGCCGCTATTCGTCCCGATCTTCAATGCTTCAGCGATCACATCAATGTATTTCAGCCCTGAACCTGTATTAAAGATCACAACTTTGTCCGTAGCTTTCAAAAAGCCTTCTTGCAGCAATCGCTGATACGCAGGCAGACACGCGGCCCCTTCAGGAGAAGCGAACAGTCCTTCTTTACTCGCCCACTCCTGCACTCCGCCTAAAAGCTCTTCGTCCGATACTGACACCGCTGTCCCGCCGCTCTGCTTCAGGATGTCGAGAATAATGTAGTCAGCATAAGGCTTAGGCACGCGCAACCCCGCAGCGGAAGTCTGCGCGCCCTGCCACACTTCAGCCACGGGCTTGTGTTCATTCCAGGCTTTCACCACCGGAGCGCAGCCGGAAGCCTGTACCACGATCATTTTGGGCCGCTTCTTTCCGATCCAGCCAAGCTGCTCCATTTCGTCGAACGCCTTCCACATGCCGATCAGTCCCACGCCGCCGCCCGTGGGATAAAAGATGGCGTCAGGCAGTTCCCAATTGAGTTGTTCAGCCACTTCATAGCCCATGGTCTTCTTGCCTTCAACCCGGAAAGGCTCTTTCAGCGTAGAGATATCAAACCAGCCTTCTGCCTGCTTGCGTTCGTTCACTATGCGCGCGCAATCGGAGATCAGGCCATCAACCAGCGTTACGTGCGCGCCATACGACTTGCATTCCACAAGATTCGCCAGCGGAACGTCTTTGGGCATAAAGATATGGGCTTCAATTCCGGCAGCAGCGCAATAAGCTGCCAGTGCGCTGGCGGCATTTCCGGCAGAAGGCACTGCCAGCTTCTTCAGCCCGTATTGCTTGGCCATGGTCACGGCGGCACAGAGTCCGCGCGCTTTGAATGATCCTGTTGGGTTGAGACCCTCATCCTTTATATAGACATTGGGGCTTTCGCGGCTGGGCAGCATTGGAGTGAATCCTTCGCCCAGAGTTACGGGCGAGTCGCCGGGAAGGACTTCATGGTAGCGCCACATTGTAGCGGGGCGATCGCGCAAAGAATCCGGCGTGAACTTGCCCTTCAGCGCGGCAAGATCAAAACGGACGTAAAGCGATCCGCCATCTTTGGGGCAGATGGTCTGCGGCTGCGCGCCGCTGATATGTTCACCGCATTTAGAGCATTCAAGAAAAGCGATCTGAGCCATGCATGAAAGTTTAACAAACGTGTTCAGTGGTATCTTTTCTCGCCCGCTGGAATCTCCAGAGGTAAGCGGTTGCGCGCCGTTGGCAAAGGACACGTCGCATATGGGTTATATGCGCAGGGTGGATTGTAAGCTTTGTTGAAGTCGATCTCGACGTGTCCATCCTTCGGCGGATCAGCATCAAGAAAGCGCGCTGCCTGATAAGTGTCTTTCTTGCTGGTGAGGTCGCGAAAAACAATAAACAGTCCGCCCGAACCATTGTCTTCAGCATCGAGGCGATATTCTTTGCCGCCGAGCGTAAAGGCTACATAGCCGGAAAAGTACGCCGGCCCACGATCGCCCAAGAGATTTTTAATTTCAACTTCGCGCGGCTTGGGATACGCGACAAAACGCGCATTGAAGCGATACGCCTCATTCACCGGAAACCAGTGGAGTCCCTTAAAATTCTTGCGCAACTGGCTGTTCTTGTCTTTCACACGGATCGCATAGCGCTTGCCGCTGGCGTGTACAAAGAAAGTCAGATCGCCAAGGGTGAGCCGATCCTCTTTGGAATCAGGACGAAGCTCCATACTCTCAACTGGCTTTCCTTGCAAAGTGATCGGCACGCCAGGATTTACATGGATAACGATCTTGCCTTCGCGTAGATCAAAGTGCCCTGCCTTGGCTGGAACATAGCTATACGGCAGCACAATTGCATTGTCGGCGGCAGAACCAAAACTGTTTTCACCTTCATGCAGCCACAAAAGCGCTGAAACGGTGAGCCAGCCATCATCGGCTTTTAGCTGGGCCTCATAAGACCGTCGCCACTTTTCTACGGATTGCTGGTAGGGAGAAACCTCTATCGCTGCAACGCATACGCCGGCCGCCAGCAACAGGCACGCAACGTGAGTACGTGAGAGCAAGCGCATGATAGCTATTTCTTCTCTTCGGCTCCCGCTTCGCGCAACGACTTGGGATCGGATAAATTTCTTGGCGAGGCTTTCTGCAGCGCGTTTACCATGAGCCGACCGGCGGCTGGCGTGCCTACTTTGTGGCCGATCACAACATCGCGCGCAGAAACTTTTCTGCCATAGACTTTTTCCGTAGCGCTGTTATCCGGACGAAGCGTTGACCCATCGAGCGAGATGCCGGCAAAGAGTCCTCGTGATCTTGAATAGGTAAGGATCTCAGCGTGCATCAGGACATCGGTTGCAGCCTGGGCATCGCGACCTTTAGGCCCAGCGGCGGCAGCCGCATCAGCGCCAAGCTTGACCTTGCTTTTCAGGATCGAATCAATGCCCTTTGGATTGACGACCAGCAGCACAAAATCAGTGGCTTGACCGCCGAGTTGAAAGCCGATGTTGCCGCCTTCCAGCGCAACCATTGCGGGTGGACCCCATGCGCCGGTAAACTCGCGTCCGCCGCGGCAGGTCATAGCGCCACGGCCATAATTTGCGCCAACGCCTATGGCAAGTTTTTTCACTGAGGGAATCACAATCACGCATTCTGATTTGTCCAGCACGGTCTTGGGAATATTGTCGGGGATATTTAGGATTTCCATCAGGACTTCGCCTGCATGGCGCAACCGATCGGCTTCATGCTGCTGTGCCTGCGCGCCGGTACAAAGCAGGAGTGCTGTGACTGTTAAACCGAAAATCTTCTTCATGCGTCTCTCTCTTTCACATAATGGCTTTGGACTGCAACGTTCTAACAACTTCGAGGACAGAAGAGCCACTTCACAATTTCAGGTTGCGCTGCTCGCGATCATTTAAACTTTATCACCTTGGAGGCAGCAGATGCGTTTTCGCGTGCGAGTCATAGGGTTTCTGTTAGTGGCCATGGTTCTAGTGTCGGCAGCACAGGCCCGCGTGGTTCGGGTAGAGATTACCTCGCGTGGGGACATTCAGGAAGGCAAGCCATTTGGGAATGCCGGCGCCTATGAAAAGATTGTCGGGCGCGTGTACTTTGCCGTTGATCCGGCGAACCTGCACAACCGCCAGATTGTTGATCTGGATAAAGCGCCGCGCAACGCGCACGGTGAAGTTGAGTTTTCTGCTGACCTGTACATGCTTAAGCCGAAAGACATGGCCAAGGGAAACCATGCAGTGCTGTTTGAGGTTTCCAACCGGGGCGGGCGTGGGATTCTTTCGCTCGTAAATGGCCGCGAAGGCGAATATGGCGACGGCTTTCTCATGCGCCAGGGATACACGGTCGCATGGGTAGGGTGGGAGTTTGATCTATCCAGCCAGGGCGAGCACCTGCGGCTCACCGCGCCTATTGCTCATGATCCTCACGAAAAAGAAATTCATGGACTGGTGCGCACAGATTTTACTCCGGCAGAAAAACGCGACGACATGCCGCTCGGCCATATCCTGCTTGGTCCTGACGGCGGCAACAGCTATGCAGTGGATGATCCCGCGAGCGACAAAAATATACTCACCGTCAGAGATACGCCTACAGGTAATAGGACGACAATTCCCCGCTCTGAATGGAGCTTCGGGCACATTATTGATGGCCAGTTGAAGGCCGATCCGCATTACGTTCACCTGAACAGCGGATTTGTTGCGAGCAAGATTTACGAGCTTGTGTACATAAGCAAGAACCCGGCGGTTGTTGGTGTGGGACTTGCTGCCGTCCGCGACTTCCTTTCTTATTTGAAATACGATTCGCAAGCCACCGCGCCCGTGAAGCGCGTTTATGCCGTTGGGATATCGCAGAGCGGGCGCTTTCTGCGGCACTTTATATACCAGGACTTCAATGTCGACGAGCAGGGCCGGCAGGTGATGGATGGCGTGATCGCGCATGTGGCAGGTGCGGGACGCGGAAGCTTCAACCATCGATTTGCGCAGCCTTCACGCGATGCGCAGCCGATGTCCAGCCTGTTCTTTCCTACCGATCTCTTTCCATTTACCGATCTGCCCGAAAAAGATCCTGATACCGGCGAGAAAGCAGGCTTGCTGGATGCGGCAACAAAATCGAAGATGCTGCCCAAAATTTTTTATACCAATACGTCCTATGAATACTGGGGACGCGCAGCATCTTTGATCCACACCACTGCAGACGGCAAGATGGACGCGCCTTTGGCCGCGAACACGCGCATTTATTTTCTGGCCGGGCTGGAACACTTTACCGTGCCATTTCCGCCGGAGAATCGCGTGGGAGGAAATCCCGACTACACCGCTCAGCAGAAGGCCAATCCCAATCCGATTCAATGGTACTGGCGCGCACTGATTACAGACATGGATCAGTGGGTAAAGGATGGCAAGGAGCCACCCACGAGCACGTATCCCAGGATCGGTGACAAGACGCTGGTTCCGCTGGACCAATGGACATTCCCGAAAATTCCCGGCGTAAACACTCCGCACGAAGTGAGCCTGGCTTATCACATTGTTCGTGAAGCCACATTCGACAGAATACCGGGCGGGAGGACGACAGTAGCGATTGAGCCGCCGCGAGTGGGCAATCCATTTGGCGTGCTGGTGCCGCAGAGCGACCCTGACGGCAATGACCTGG
>DATBVH010000443.1:0-7953 GCA_036515395.1 Candidatus Angelobacter sp. | reverse complement strand
CCAAATTTCTCCATACCACTCCTGATACCACGCGGCACGCTGCGCCTTGGGGACCAGCAGACTTGCGCTGCGCAGCAGGAACTTGCATTGCCAGATCAGGAGTCGGATTTGAGGATTGGGCTTCACACATTCCCTCGCTATCGGCGTGTAACCTTCTCTTCCGGGGCCAGCCTGGCCAGGAGCGGATAGCGCTCCACCGCGCTGATCAACGCATCTTTGCCCTGGCGCGTAAGTTTGTAATAGCGGCGCGGCGGACGGTCCTGGCGCAGCGCGATCCTGCTGTCTTCCCAGTCGCCACTCACTAGGGATTCTTTTTCCAGGCGACGCAACGCGGGATAAATAGTTCCGCTGGGCAGGCCGGTGACTTCCATGATGTCAAAACCGTAAACATAGCCTGACCGGATGGTTTGCAGGATCAGCGCCGACGTGTGAGAAATTCTTGTCGCAGTTTCCATGTCCTGTGTGTAACCCTATGTAGGATTCTTTATATGTAGTATTCTCGAATAGCACTCTCTATAGCTTGATTCTACTGCCAAATAGTTTGGGCGCGACAGGATTATTTCTCATAGGTGAGAGGGGAACTTTTGGGTTCAGCCAGTGTCTTTCCTGAGATGGCATTGCAAAGCCCCCAAACCGTCTCGCAGGCCCTAAAAAGATGCGGAGAGTCCGTTCGCTGGGCTGAACTCTTTATTATTGACCAGAATATTCCCACCGATTCTCTGAAACGCTGCAAGATATTCCGCCACTAGCTAACAGGACAATATCAAATAATCCGCATGCGCCAGACTGCGCCTTGCAAGGAGTGTTATGTCAAAGTTGCGTCCGCTCATCGCCTTTACGCTGTGCCTTGTTCTTTTCAGCTCAACTTCGCAGGCATGGTTTGGATTCGGCCACATGGCCGTGGCCTATGTGGCTTACCAGAAACTTACGCCGGAAAAGCGCACACGCGTTGCACAGCTTCTTAAGAAGAATCCGTATTACAAAACGAAGTGGAAAGCGATGATTCCCGCCGGAACACCCGCCGACCAGCAGGACTTGATGTATTTCATGATCGCGGCAACGTGGCCGGACCAGATAAAGGACAAGAACTCAGGCTATGTCGATGATGGCACCGGCGGCGGCAACATCCCTCCCGCAGGGCCTACGGCGTGGCAAAACACGGGATACGGCGATCTGGCTCGGCACAAATATTGGCACTTTATTGATACGCCTTTTTCCCAGGACGGAACCTCACCGCTTCCGGCGATTCCGTCACCAAACGCCGAAACCGAGATTGCCATCTTCCGGCAGGCGCTTACATCCGGCGTTTCTGACAAAATCAAGTCTTACGATCTGGTGTGGCTTCTGCACCTGGTGGGTGACGTTCACCAGCCGTTGCATTCGACGACGCGTATCGGCGCGGCTGATCTCCAGGGCGACAACGGCGGCAACAACGTCAAACTTTCCGATCCAAGCAAAGAATTGCACGCCTTCTGGGACGGCTTGCCCGGCGATAGCGCGAATGTAGCCGATGCGATCACATATGGAAAGACCCTTACGTCCGCTGACCCGCTGCTGGCCAAGAAAGCCGACGCTTCTGACTGGGTCAAGGAAAGTTTTGATATTGCGGAAACCACGGCTTATTCGGGCCCTGTCGGCACAGGTGATGGGCCTTTTACTCTCACGCAGGAATACAAAGACAAGGCCAAGAAAATCGCGGATGGAAGAGTGGAACTGGCAGGAGAGCGCCTGGCCAACCTGATCAATGACGAACTGAAATAGCCGCGGCCTCCTAGCCGTTCATGTGCAGCTTGTCGCGTCTGCGGCGGTCGGTGCGCGCAAACTCGATGATTTCCGCGATCATGTCGGCGTAGGAGCGGCCGGACTTTTTTGCAGCCATAAAAAACTCTGAGTTGCTGGAAAGCCACGGATTGGGATTGGCCTCAATCACGTAGACTTTTCCCTTGTCCGTGAGGCGCATGTCGATGCGGCCATAGTCGCGCAGCTTGAGAATGCGATACGTGGTAAGCGCGGTGGATGAAAGCAGCTCCTGGGTTTCTTCATCCATGTCTTCCACCGGTGCGGACTTTGTAAGCTTGTATGCTTCGCTGTCTTTTTCCCACTTCACTTCCGTCCCGGCGACCTTGGGCATACCTTCAGGCAATCGGGACAAGTCAAGTTCCACCAGCGGCAACACTTCAGGATTCTGGTTGCCAAGAATGCCGGCGTAGATTTCACGGCCTTCAATATATTCTTCAATCAGCGCGGGCGAATTGAACTCTTCCTGAACGTAATGGATACGCTCCATTAGCTCTTTCACGCTTCCCACGACTGAGCCCTGGTCGATTCCAAGCGATCCATCTTCCGCTTCCGGCTTTACGATCAAGGGGAAAGAAATTTCCTGTGAGTGGTCCAGCTTGCCCTGATAGCAGGTGGCAAAGTATGGCGTGCGGATGTTGTAAAACTGAAATAGCTTCTTGGCCAAGCCCTTGTCCTGCGCCAGATAAAGTCCTTGTGGCCCTGCGCCAGTATAAGGACGGCCCAGCAGATCCAGAAACGCAGCCACGTGCATTTCCATGGTGTCATCGCCGGCATAGGATTCCACCAGATTGAAGAAGAGATCGGTTTCCTGGCGGGCCAGCGCCAGCAGGGACTTATCTTCCCCATCCAGCATCATGTAGCTGGGCTCGTGGCCCAGCTTTTCCAGCGCTTCAAAAATCTCTTCGCGGTCGTGCTTCTCTCTCTTCTTGCGCCGCTTCTTGGCGCCGCGCTTTTTCTTTTCCGGCTCTGGAGCAACTTCCTCTTCCTCGTCTCCCCAGCTTTCGTAAAGCACCGTGATTTTCAATTTACTGTCCATAGTGGTTCCCATACAGATTGTTTGGCTGGCAGACCAATCTTGCAATCGATTGCCGGCGCTTATGTCTGAACAAATTTTCCTCGTGTCACATAGTTCATGGCCAACGCTGTTGCGTAAACCGTTAACTCCGTGAGGCACTCTTTTTCCTGATTTATGTTCACACGCAGATTCATTTCTTCCACGCGCGTTTCAATAGATTCCACCAATTTCTTGATCAGCGGCCGTGGCACGCCGCTCCAGTAGGTAAGCTTGTCCACCAGTGATTTGTGATTTTCACGCAGAAGTTCCACCGCGGGGCGCACGCCTTTCTTCCGTCTGCGTCCAGCATTGAAAATGTCCTGCAAATCGGTATCCAGTGGCAGATCGCCCGGCGAAGGCTGCTCGCTCAGCACGGCTTCGTAAAAATCTCCGACCGTGGTGTCCATCTCTTCTACGGTGATGTCGGTGCGTCCGCGAGGACGCACAGGATCGAGGCTGCCAAGCTTTCTGAAAGTGCGATCCACATAGCGCAGCTTTTCCAGGGCGGGCCAGCCTTTATATTTCTGCCGCCAGCGCGATCCCGGCGTAAGCCACACGGCAAAAGTTTCAGCAAAATCTTCATCAGGATGTTTCTGCGCGTACCAGCCTTCCATGTGGCGTACAAAGCTGCGGGAAAAAGGAATTGGACGGTACGCGTCGCGATAAGGCTTGCGATACGGCCCAAAAAGGTGCTTCCACTCAGGAGTTTTGTGCAGAGCGTAAGCGTAGTTGATGGCGTGTCCGGCCTCATGGCGCAGATACATCATGATCTGGCGGGAATCTTCCAGGTCATTCATTTCTTTTTCCAGGCGCGCCAGCTTGGGGTCGGCCAGGTAAAAAGGAATCCCAATGATGGGTTCACCTGAGGGACATCCCCACTCGTCAGTGAGATAGCACGCCGGACGAAATTTCTTGAGGCCTTTGCGGTCAAGTTCGCGATAGAGCTGCTGCACAAAGCGCTCCAGTGGCGATCCTTCCAGCTTCAGCCCCAGGTCGCGTATGGGCTTGCCCAGAATTTCCTGGACTTCCGGCGGTGCTTTTTCAAAGGCGGCGCGCAAGCAGACTCCGCGAGAAGATTAGCACATGCCTCATTTCTGGAGCAGTGCCTCCCGGCATACTCCAAGGGTAATCTGCACAGCCGAGTGGCGGCCGCAAATGATTTGCGCTGCCGCAGCCGATCAAGCAAAATGTGAGCAATGCGCCCTTTCATATTCCTTCCTTCCATTGTCCTGCTGGCCGGTTTTCATACAGCGTTTTCCCAAAGCACAATTAGCGATCCCCATGCCAAGCAGGTATGCGCTTCAGTCAAGGACGTTGAGCTTCCCGCAGCGGACCGTCCTACACCGGTAGAAGAAAAGGCATTGGCAAGTTGCGTATCCCAAGATATCTATTTCGGTTTTGGGCAGCCCGCCGATCCCGCAAAGGCGCGAAAGTGCGCCTATGCAGAGATGGATCGAAACGCCAAAGCGCCAATCGGGGGAAAAGCCATCTTGATGATGGTTTATGCGAATGGCAATGGCGCGGCGCGTAATTTTGACGCTGCTATCAAGCTGGCTTGCTCGCTCGGAGGCTCGCCCGGAGACGATACCGGCCGCATTTATCAACTGGAGCGGCTGAAGAAGCAAAATTGGACTGGCAATAATTTCAACGTTTGCGACCACAGCAGTGGCCGGGAAATGTACGAGCAATGCGCCATCCTGAGCGAGCGATTCGACAAGATTGAACGCGACCTGAAATTTAACGAGCTCACGGCGGCGTGGAAACCCGCGGAGAAGAAGGCCTTCAACACATTCATGGTCGAAGCAAACCGGTTCTTTGAGGTACAGGCAAAGAACGGCGTTAATCTTGAAGGAACGTTTGAGATACAGGAGGAGACGTTCTTCAAAAACAATCTGCTTTCTTCACTGCAGGCGTTTGAGCGCGGCGAGCTGCCCAATTATACTGCCGAAGAATTTCAGCGTGCTGAAGCCGCCGAGAACGCTGCCTATCAGCGTACTCAGACTGGAACAGTCACGCAATGGGGAACGGTGACGCGACAAAGCCTCCTGAAAAGTGAAGACGAATGGCGCCGTTATTGCAGTGCGTGGATTTCCTTTGGCCGGCAAAAATATCCAGGCGTTTCCGAACAGAGCTGGAAAGCCTGGCTGGATAATGATCGTACGATGATGCTGAACAGGTTTTTACATTAAGCGCTTAAGCCGCGCTGGGGCTAGCGTCATCGTCATTATCAAAAAAGCTGCGATTATCCGGAACGCGGTCCCCTGAAAAGAGCTTTCTCAGCATTGCTCTGGCGGATGCGAGGAGCGACCTGCGGGACGCGCCAGCTGCACCGGCGGCTTTGTCCTTTTCATTGCCGCTTTTGCCTTCCCATTCATAGCGTGAACTGCGCACCTTCTGCGCCTTCCCGACAGGACCGGGTGCGGCCTGAACGGGAACGTTCGGTGTTTCTTGTTTTGGTTCGTTCATCAACTAATTTCTTGCTCCTTCACACAATCGTTTTCGGAATTTTTGATGAGACATTCAGGCCGATAAGTTGCTTGAGAGCTAACGAACTGAATATAAAGCCATTGCCTTACATTCCATTCGGAACGCACAAAATGTGCAGCTATTTACACAACTTAACAACGTATCTGCAGCATCCAATCTGCGGTTGGTTTGGTCCCCGTTCATGAGCAATGGCAAACGGAAATTGCGCCTGGTTAAAGCGCAACCGTGTATGTCGAAGAGCACGAAGCAATTTCGCTGCGGCGACAAAATACTGGAAAGCGGCATTTACCGCGTGTATCACCGGAACCACCGGCTGGCACACGAAGTTACCCTGCTGCGCGACCAGTTATTTCCCAGGTGCATTCAGTGCGAAGACTCGGTTTATTTTGAACTGGTACGCAGCGCGCCGGATATTACTCTGGCTCCGTTCAAGGTTGCGCTCTATGCCCTGCCTGCCAACGACGAAGAAGAAGATTTCACCGTCGCTCTCTAGTCTGCCGTCACAATCTGCCAAGAGAAATATTGCCGCCGCTTGACCTCTGCCCGCTATTCATCAAAGATCAACTGCTGATCCAAATATTTCAATTCGTAATTCAATTCAAGGAGCGACCATGGCGGCAACATCTCAACCGGCGGATGAGTCCGGGCGGCAACTTCTGCGTCATACCCTGGCAACGCTGGCCTACCGCGCGGGAAAGACGTTGCGCGACGCGCCGGAAACTTTCGCCAAGTTCAGCACCGGAGAAAAAGGCCGTACGCCCGCCCATATCCTGGCCCACATGGGCGATCTTTTTGACTGGGCGCTCTCCATCGCGCAGGGAAAGCAGGCATGGCGTGATTCCGAGCCGCTGCCTTGGCCAGAGGAAATAAAGCGATTCTTCAAAACCCTGGAAGCTTTTGACGGCTATCTTGCTTCAGGCGCTCCGCTGGCTGCTTCGACGGAAAAGTTATTTCAGGGTCCAGTTGCAGACGCTCTGACGCACACGGGGCAGATTGCAATGCTGAGACGCATGGCCGGCTGTCCCATGCGGCGTGAGAATTACTATCGCGCGGAAATTGTTGCCGGACGCGTCGGGCCGGACTAGGCCGCTCTGGTGCGCGAGTTCTGAGCCGCAAGCAACTTTGTTCTTCCTGCCGGTCAGCAGTGAGGATATAGTCAATCTCACTTCCATGAAGAACCTTGTGATGGCTTGTCTTCTGGCTTTGCTGCTGTGCGCCACAGCTGCGGCCCAAACGGAGCGAATCTCTTCGTTTGATTCCCGGATTACCGTAAATACTGACGGCAGCATGCAGGTTGTTGAAACCATTGTGGTTGAATCCGCGGGAGTCGACATCGTTCACGGTATATATCGCGATTTCCCTGTTCGATACAGAGACCGCGCGGGCAAACGCTATTCCGTGCTTTTTGATATCGTCAACGTGCGCCGCGACGGCAACTCGGAGCCCTACCACACGGAGGACCAGGGCGATAGCGTTCGAGTCTACTTTGGCAGTTCCACTTATGATCTGCCGCCCGGCACTCACTCCTACCAGTTTACTTATCGCGCCAATCGCCAGCTTGGTTTCTTCGCCAACCATGATGAGCTTTACTGGAACGTGACCGGCAACGCCTGGAAGTTCCCCATTGACGTGACCACAGCAACGGTGGTGCTGCCGCCAGATGTACGCAACCAGGTAAAGGATCTGAGCGGTTACACCGGCTTGGCAGGGGAAAAAGGGGAGGCCTACACGGCCAGGCGAGATGAAGACGGTAATCCCACGTTTCGCGCAGAAAATCTGGCTCCACAGCAGGGGCTTACGATTGCGGTAAGCTGGCCCAAAGGGTTGATCGCAGAGCCTACTGCCGCACAAAAGCGCGCATGGTTCATCGCTGACAACAAATCAACTTTCGTCGGCCTTGCCGGTGTGCTCCTGGTGGTTCTCTATTACGTGATGATCTGGAGCATGGTGGGCAGGGACCCCGCGAGCGGAACGATCGTTTCTCTTTATGAGCCGCCGGACAACATGTCACCCGCCGCTATGCGTTTTCTGGAGCGCATGGGCGGTGATGAAAAAGGGTTTACATCGGCAATCATGGGGCTGGCCGCCAAGGGCTATCTCACAATTGAGCAGGATGAATCCAAGACCTACAAGCTGGTGCGCAGGAAGAACGCTACAGACAAGGACAGCAATCTTTCCGCAGATGAAAAGAGCCTGGCGCGAACCTTATTTGAAGATGGCAGCTCGCTGGTGCTGAAAAACATAAATCATGCAGTGCTATCGCGCGCCAGCAAAGGCATGGAAACAATGCTGCATGCCAGCATGGAGAAAACGGACTTCGTCACCAACGCGCGCTATCTCTGGCCGGGAATTATTTTGTCATTGCTTACGATTGTGGCCGTGGTCTTGCTGACCGGGGGTTCGCAACTTCCAGTGGCGCTCTTCATGTGTGTCTGGCTCACAGGATGGAGCTTTGGCGTGTACATGCTGGTGAGCAGCGTGATCCGCGCATGGAAAAGCGTTCGGACTGAAGGCGTGCTCGGCGCCGGACAGGCGGGATTTCTTACCCTCTTTAGTCTCCCCTTCGTCGCCGGTGAATGCGTGGGGCTGGGCGTGTTGATTTGGGCTTGTGG
>DATBVH010000442.1:0-2437 GCA_036515395.1 Candidatus Angelobacter sp. | reverse complement strand
CGGCGCGCAATGCCGTGTTGTTTGGGCCTCCGGGACGCGCCTACGTTTACTTTATCTATGGCGTGCATTACTGCCTGAATATTTCCTGCCTGCCTGCGGGCGATGCGGGTTGTGTGCTGATTCGCGCGCTGGAGCCGGTGAGCGGAATTGCCGACATGGCGAAAGCGCGAGAACTGGCCGATATCGATTTCACGTCGATGCGCGACCTGCGTAAGCTGGCCAGCGGTCCGGGGAAACTTTGCGAAGCGCTGGGCATTACACGCTCGCGGGATAACGACAAAGATATGCTTTCGCCGGAATCGGATCTTCAGGTTGTAAGCGACGGTTTCCGCGTGGATGAAGTTGCCGTGACTCCGCGGATTGGTATTACAAAGTCGGCGGAGATGCCGCTGCGCTATGTGATTGCGGGGAATCATTTTCTTTCAAAGAAATGAACAGGAAGCTTATCGCGGCTCGGCGGCGGTGCCTTTTCCCGTGAGCACAATATTATCGATCAGCCGCGTGCTGCCGACGTAAGCAGCCACGGCAACCAGCGCGCCGCCAGAAATATCCGCCACAGGGTCGAGCGTGTCACGATTTACGATCTCAAAATAATCGGGCTTGACGGCGGCCTCTTCCGCCATTACCTGTTCGCCAGCGACTTTCAGCCGGGCAGAATTGCTCTCGCCGCGATCAGCCAGAGTCTGCACCCGCATGAGCGCACGGTATAAAACCAGCGCCTGCTTGCGCTGATCGGGATTGAGATAGGCGTTGCGTGAGCTCATGGCAAGTCCATCGGATTCGCGCACGATGGGGCAGACCACAATTCGCACATCAAAATTCAGGTCGCGCACCATCTTGTTGATGATTGCCACCTGCGCGGCGTCTTTCTGCCCGAAGAAAGCAAAATCAGGCTGCACGATGTTGAACAGCTTGGCGACGATGGTGGTAACGCCGCGAAAATGTCCAGGACGCGACCGGCCGTCGAGTTTTTCGCTCAGGCCTTCAACGTTGACCCACGTGGTCGCGCCGGGCGGATACATCTCCTCGACCGACGGAAGAAAAATATAGTCGCACTTCTCGGCGGCCAGCATGGCGGAATCTTTTTCCGCGTCGCGCGGGTACTTGCTGAAATCTTCCGTCGGGCCAAACTGCATGGGATTTACGAAGATTGACGTGATCACTACGTCAGCCTGCGCACGCGCGGTGCGCACCAGTGAGAGATGGCCCTGATGCAGCGCTCCCATGGTCGGCACAAAGCCCACGCGCTTGCCGGCATGGCGCGCCTCTTTGCTTATAGCAGTAACTTCTGCGGCGGAAGTGAGAATGAGCATGGGGGAAAGCAGTTGGCAATTGGCCTTTGGCTCTTAGCTTTTGGCCTTTGGCTTATGGCCGTTAGTCATTTTGTATCTGGCAATTCGCACAGTCTCAGCACAGGCATTTTGAAAAGAGCAAAAGCGTCAACTTCCAGCAGTTTCAAATCCAACACGCAAAATAATATCAAGGCTGCACACAAAGCCAACACCGCAAAGACAAAGGCTAAGTGCCAATTGCTATTTGCTTCGCTGCTATCGATACGCCTTCATTTCCTTGCGTCTTAGAATCGCTTCCAGTTCCACCTTGGTGTCTTTAGGCAGGTGATAAGACTCCGCGTCGGACGGATACATTCGCGTCTCTACGTCGGCCTTGAACTGCTGCACGGCGTTGGTGAAGAGCGCCGCGGCATCGCCATATCGACGCACAAATTTTGCCGGCTCATGGAACGTCAGGTTCACCAGGTCATGGAAGACCAGCACCTGACCGTCGCAATCCGGACCGGCGCCAATGCCAATCGTCGGAGCGCTCACCTCGCGGGTAATCATGGCGGCAACTTCGCGCGGCACGCCTTCCAGCACAATTGAAAACACGCCGGCTTTATCCAGTGCCACAGCGTCTTTCACCAGGCGCTCAATGCCGGAAAAATCTTTGCCCTGAACTTTATAGCCGCCCATCTTATGCAGTGACTGCGGAGTCAACCCAATGTGTCCCATCACCGGCACTTCCGCGTCGAGAACGCGCTTCACCAGTCCCACGCGTTGCGCGCCGCCTTCCAGCTTTACCGCTTCCGCGCCCGCTTCCTTCACAAAGCGCAGAGCGTTGTGCACGCCGTCTTTTTCGTCTTCATGGTAGGCGCCAAAGGGCATGTCGGCAATCACCATGGCAGAGCGCACCGCCCGCCGCACGGCCCGCGTGTGATGCAGCATTTCTTCCATCGTGACGGGCAAGGTATTGTCATAGCCCAGCACAACCTGGGCCAGTGAGTCACCCACCAGGATCATGTCAATCCCAGCCTGGTCCACCAGCCGCGCTGTGGCGTAGTCATACGCCGTTAGGCAAGTGATGGGCTCATGCCGCAGCTTTTTCTCCTCGATTGTGGTGGTGGTAACTTTCGGTCGGATCGGTTGAGCGCCGTGAGGCT
>DATBVH010000441.1:0-4281 GCA_036515395.1 Candidatus Angelobacter sp. | reverse complement strand
AACAGGATCTTTCGCGTAGTCAGAGTAATATCCATCCGATTCCCCGGTCACTAGTACGTGCGCGGCGTGATGAATGTCGTCGTTCCACTGCGCGTTGTAGCACGATGAGCGCGGCTGACTATCGCCGCACAAGTAACGCGCTGCATTTTTGTCATTCTCCAGAACTAGATGAACATGACGCTCATCTCTAAACTTTGTGCGTACTTTCTCAGCCAGCTCAGTGAGAATGTCAGGCCGGGAATCGTCCACGATGGCATGTACCGCATCAAAGCGCAGCCCATCGAAGTGATATTCCTCCAGCCAATAAAGTGCATTGTGAATGTAAAAATCACGAACTGGACGGCTATTTGGACCATCGAAGTTGATCGCCTGTCCCCACGGTGTTTTGTGTCGTTGCGTAAAAAAATCCGGCGCATACAGCCCAAGGTAATTGCCTTCGGGCCCGAAGTGGTTGTAGACCACGTCCAGAAACATCATCAGATTTTTCGCATGCGCCGCATCAATGAGCCGCTTCAGGTCGTCGGGTCGCCCATAAGGCCGCGCTGGCGCATAAAGCAGCACTCCGTCGTATCCCCAATTGCGCTCTCCAGGAAAACTCGCCAGCGGCATGAGTTCCACCGCCGTCACGCCCAAGTCCACGAGATAGTCCAGTTTGCGTTCCACTCCCGCAAACGTGCCCTCGCCAGAAAAAGTCCCAACGTGCAGTTCGTAAATGACTGCTTCGTCCCAGCGCCTGCCCTTCCAGTTCGAGTCCTGCCACGCATAATTCAACGGATCGATCAGTTCACTCGGTCCGTGCACTCCTGAAGGCTGAAAGCGCGAAGCAGGGTCAGGCACGAGCTGCGCATCGTCAATTTTGAAACTGTATTTCGCGCCCGCGCGGGCCTCGGTCGTCAGTTCGAACCAGCCTTCGTCACCTCTAGACAGCGGCAACGCGCGTTCGAGATTTTTGAATTGAACGGCGACCGAGGAGGCTTTGGGCGCCCATAGGCGAAACCGCGCTGTTCCGTCGTCGCGAAGTTCCGCGCCGAATGGCATTTCGTGCTTGCATTTCATGCCGCCGGAGGTTTTCTCCGCTCGCTTCCGCGCACACGATTGGAAGCGCGTTCCACCAGCAGCGCAAGGGATCGCGCCTGCAATGGATACGAATCGCCTCCGCCATAGAAGGCACTCGCCTGACGCGAGGTTTGGCAGGAGGTGTCCACCAGAGCAAACCAACCCATGCCCGACGGTGGAGTCATCAGGGTGAAGGGAATTTCTTCATGGTGCGCGTTCATCAGCAGTAAAAAATTTTCGTCGCGAATCCGCTGTCCGCGCTCATCCACATCTTCCAGAGCCTGTCCCGCCAGCGTAACTCCCAGACAGCGCGCGAACTCCTGGTTCCATTCCTCGTCAGTCATCTCTTTCCCGTCGGGGTCCAGCCAAACAATGTCCTTGATATCGGCGCCTCTGATCTTCCGTCCCTGGAAGAAATTCCTTCGCCGAAACACTGGATGATCTTTGCGTATTGCCATTACTTTTTGGACGAACTCAAGCATCTCGTGGTCCACGTGCGCCGCGTCCCAGTCGAGCCAGCTGATCTCGTTGTCCTGGCAATACGCATTGTTGTTTCCGTTTTGCGTGTGCCCAATTTCGTCGCCCGCCAGGAACATGGGCACTCCCTGTGAAAACAGCAGGGTTGCTACCAAATTTCGCTTCTGTCGCGCTCGGATGTTCTTAACCTCCGGATCATCGGTTGGCCCTTCCGCGCCACAATTCCAACTCCGGTTATTGTCCGTCCCGTCGCGGTTATCTTCGCCGTTGGCCTCGTTGTGTTTCGAGTTGTAACTAACCAAGTCTTGCAATGTGAATCCATCGTGCGCGGTAATGAAATTTATGCTGGCATATGGTTTGCGGCCACTACGCGCATAAAGATCGCTCGATCCCGTAATGCGATAAGCCAATTCCCCAATGAGCCCGCCATCGCCCTTCCAGTACGAGCGCACCGCATCTCGATATTTGTCGTTCCACTCCGCCCAGCCGACCGGGAATTTTCCTACTTGATATCCGCCTTCACCCAGATCCCATGGCTCAGCAATCAGCTTCACCTGCGACAGCACCGGGTCCTGATGAATAATGTCAAGAAACGCGCCCAGCCGGTCCACTTCATGCAGCTCACGCGCCAACGTGGCCGCCAAATCAAAGCGGAAACCGTCTACATGCATTTCGAGCACCCAATAACGCAAGCTGTCCATGATGAGCTGTAGCACCCGCGGGTGCCGCATGTTCAGAGTATTTCCCGTGCCCGTGTAGTCGGTGTA
Source organism: Candidatus Angelobacter sp. (assembly GCA_036515395.1). Taxonomy (GTDB): domain Bacteria; phylum Acidobacteriota; class Terriglobia; order Terriglobales; family Acidobacteriaceae; genus Angelobacter. The sequence continues at coordinate 1,981 of DATBVH010000441.1, read as the reverse complement.
ATAGCGGAGATCGTCTCCGACCAGCCGGTAATAAGCCTGATTATCAATACCGCGGAACGACAAAGTCGGACCTAGATGGTTGCCCTCGGCCGTGTGGTTGTAGACCACATCTAGAATGACTTCGATTCCCGCCGAATGCAGGACTTTCACCATGGTCTTGAATTCATTAATGCTGAAGCTTGCGCAATATCTCGGCTCGGGTGCAAAAAATCCAATTGAGTTGTATCCCCAATAATTACGCAACCCTTTTTCGACTAACGTCCGATCATCTACAAAGGTGTGTACCGGCATCAGTTCCACTGCGGTCACGCCGAGTTGTTTCAGATAATCAATGACCGGCGCGGTGGCAAGCCCGGCATAAGTCCCGCGCAACGGTGGCGGAACATCAGGGTGCTGTATGGTGAAGCCCTTCACATGGGTTTCATAAATTACGGTGCGATGCCATGGCGTTCGCGGCGGCGTGTCCGCTCCCCAGGTGAATGCCGGGTCAATAACGATCCCCTTGAGCATCCCCGGAGAGCTGTCCCGGCGGTCGAATGAAAGGTCTTCGTGGCGGCTTCCGATCTTGTAACCGAAAAGCGAGTCGTGCCACCTCATCCCATTTTGAATTTGCCGCGCATAAGGATCGAGCAAGAGTTTGTTGCGATTAAACCGCAGCCCTTTCGCGGGCTCATAAACACCGTGCACACGATACCCATACACAAAACCCGGACGCGCCTCCGGCAAATAGCAGTGCCATACCTGATCGGTATATTCCGGCATGAATACGCGATAAGTTTCCCGCCGGCCAGAGGGGTCGAAAAGGCACAACTCTACTTTCTCGGCGTGCTCCGAGAAGAGCGCAAAGTTGACCCCTTCGCCATCCCAAGTGGCGCCAAGCGGGTAGGGTTTACCAGGCCAAACTACCAGCCCTGTGTGCTTTGTAGGTGTACGTATCAAGAGAAGTGACGAAGCTTTCAGAAATCGGCGGCGCTTCCGATTTCGGCGCCGGCACCCGCAGGTCTTGAGCCCTGACTGCGCCGTTGCCTATTCATCGACCCGGGCACGAACATTCTTCAGCCCACTGTGAGATGCAGAGAAGGGAATTAGGTTGTCAGCCCTCAGCCTGCGAGAGGCACGAGCTTGCCTCCGACCAACTCGCCAGGCTCAGTCTCATCCACGTAGCACCACACCCACGCCTCTCCGGGCTCAATCGAACGGATGAGAGGGTGCTTGGATCGATGGAAGTGCTTGGTCGCGTGCTTATTTTTTGACGAATCGCAACACCCCACGTGCCCGCATTCCAGGCACAACCGTAAGTGCACCCACTTATCGCCCATCTTTACGCACTCTCCGCAAACATGCGTTTCGGTGCTGGTAATGCTGATTTGGTTTAAATGCGAACATTGCGCCATGCATTCCTCCGGTTGTAAGTCCTGTTGAACCGCTAGAGTAAATAGAGTGCCGTTATCAGCGGCACCCTACATAGTGCTCGCTTGCGTTCTGTCAGGCGACAGCTTCCTTCGGCGCAGCTGAGCCGGCACGTCCCGCCTGTGCTCTGCCGAGAAAATTCACCAGCTCAGTATTCACTTCGTCCGCATGCGTCCAGTTGATCGCATGTGGGCCATCTTTTACCACCACCAGTCGCGCGCCCTTGATCATTTTTGCAGTCCGAGCTCCTGCCGCACTTATCGGTACGATGCGGTCCGTATCACCATGGAGTACAAGAGTGGGAATGTCCACCCGCGCCACATCATTGCGGAAATCCTCATGCCACGTCGCCACGCATGCCAGGCTGGCTCTGGCCGAGGAAGACGCTGCGATGTTCCAGCTGGCCCGCAACGCTTGCTCACTAATCCGCTTACCCAGCAACACGTCCGCGTTGTAGAAATTTTTGAAGAACTCGGTAAAGAACGCATACCGGTCCGCTGTTACTGCCTGCTCAATTCCTTTGAACACGCTGCCGTCCACGCCTTCAGGATTGTCTGAAGTCTTCAACAAA
>DATBVH010000440.1:0-3040 GCA_036515395.1 Candidatus Angelobacter sp. | reverse complement strand
GACGCTGAGATCATCACCCTGTTGCTCGTGCTGCACAGTTCGGGCTTCAAATACCTGAAGAACTTTTACAACAGTCCCACGGGAGAAGTGCTCCGTCGTTATTTTCCGGGGATGCCTGGCTATGAGCGCTTTATTGCTCTACAACAGCGGGCTTTTCTACCCTTGGTGGCGTTCCTGCTTTCGAAGCTGGGGAAGAAAACGGGGATCTACTACATCGATTCCACCGCTCTTCCGGTGTGTCACAATCGCCGGATTGGGCAGCACAAAACCTTTACTGAGCTAGCCGCTCGCGGCAAGACTTCCATGGGCTGGTTTTTTGGCTTCAAACTTCATCTGGTGTTTAATGATCTGAATGAAATCGTCGCTCTCAAGCTGACACCGGGCCATGTGTCCGATACCACTCCCGTACCCACCCTGACCAAAGATCTTATCGGCAAACTGTTCGGCGATAAGGGCTATCTCGGCAAAAAACTGGCCGGGGAACTGCTGCATCGTGGCTTGACCCTCTTCACCCGCGTGCGAAAAAACATGAAGTCCTTACCCATTTCGATGATCGACAAAATGTTGCTGAATGGACGCAACATGGCTGAAACGATTATCGGTAGCATCAAGGGATTTTCCTCTCTCAATCTGCCCAAACATCGCCTGCCCAGCAATGCATTCCTTCATATCATGGCTGCCGTTGTCGCTTACCAACTCGACCCCATCAAACCCAATCACGCCTTCTTTTCTCATCGCCCACCGGCTATCACGGCGAGGTAAAACCCGTTATTGGGGTTAGCCTCACTTTCGCAATAGTGAGCTGTTTCTTTGGAACATTACGGTCCTCATTTATTTAAAGTGCTTTCTTTGCAACAGGGCTTGTCAGCAGCAGGGCGGAAAGGGCGCGCGGTGCCGACCTACCCTCTTTTCAAGGCAGCGGATTTCTGGCATTCTGCCTGAAAGCATGTTTTTGCGCGCCAAAGTCCGCAGGAAAGATGGTAAGCAACATCGCTACTTCAGCGTGGTGGAGAACCGCCGCGTGGGGCACAAGAAGACCGCACAACGCACCGTTCTCTATCTGGGCGAGATCAGCGACAGCCAGGAGAGCGCCTGGCGGAACACGCTGGAAGTGTTCGATGAAGGCCGGCGGCAATATTCCACGCTGAGGTTGTTTCCGGAAGATCGTACGATACCGGCGGAAGCGGCCAACGCAGTTCAGGTGAAACTGAGCGAGATGGAATTGCGCCGGCCACGCGTGTTCGGCAGTTGCTGGTTGGGATGTGAGCTGTGGCGGCAACTGCAGTTGGAGTGGTTCTGGCAAGAGAAGCTGTCCCGTGACGTGCAACGCGAGACCGTGCCGTGGGAGAAGGTACTGCGGCTGCTGGTAGTGAATCGGCTGCTGGATCCGGGCAGCGAGTTTCGTCTCCATCGACAGTGGTTTGATCAAAGTGCGATGGCCGAGTTGCTGGATGTGGATTTCGCAGTAGCGGAGAAAGATCGGCTCTACCGCTGCCTAGATCGCATTCTGGAGCATAAGCAAGCCTTGTTCGCGCATTTGCGTCAACGCTGGCAGGACTTATTTGCGGCCCAGTTCGATGTACTCCTTTACGATCTGACCAGCACGTATATCGAAGGGGAAGGGCAACAGATTCCGAAAGCCAAGTACGGCTACAGCCGGGATCAGCGGTTTGATTGCAAGCAAGTCGTCATCGCGCTGGTGATCACGCCGGAAGGCTTTCCCCTGGCCTATGAAGTGATGGACGGAAACACGTCGGATCGGACGACACTAGGCGGGTTTCTGGACAAGATCGAAGCCAGCTACGGTCAGGCGCGGCGCGTGTGGGTCATGGATCGCGGCATTCCGACCGAAGCGACACTTTCACAAATGCGCGCCGCTGAACAGAAGGTCTTCTATCTGGTGGGAACACCACGGAGTAAAATCCGCCAATACGAAGCGAAGTGGTTGGACTTGCCCTGGCAGAAGGTGCGTGATGCGGTGGAAGTCAAACTGTTCGCGGAAAAGAGCGAACTTTATGTGCTGGCCAAGAGCGAAGGCCGACGTGCCAAAGAGAGAGCCATGCGGCGGAAGAAGCTGGTTCGGCTGTTACGAAAACTGCGCGCGCTGCGGCGTAGTGGGCCGCGGCGGGATCAACTGTTGTTACGCATGGGAGCTGCCCGGAAAGAGGCCGGGAGTGTTTCTCGTTTCCTCGAGATACAGGTGCCGCGCGAAGGGGAAACGATCACGCGCGCCAGCTTCCGCTTTCGAGTGGACAAAGCAAAGCTGAAAGCGGCCGAGTTACAGGATGGCCATTATCTGCTCCGCTCCAATCTGGTGGAAGAAGATCCAGCGGTGTTGTGGGAACGCTACATACAGCTGACGCAGATCGAGGCCGCGTTCAAGACGTTGAAAAACGAGATGGGCCTGCGTCCGATTTATCATCAGCTGGGCCATCGCGTGGAGGCCCACATCTTCGTCGCGTTTCTCGCCTACTGCTTGCTGGTCACGCTGAAGAACCGGCTCCAAGCCGTGGCGCCGGGGCTGACACCAAAGACCGTCCTGGAAAAGCTGGCTACCATTCAAATGCTGGACGTGTGTCTGCCGACCACCGATGGACGTTATCTGCTTATGCCGCGTTATACGCAGCCGGAACCCGAGCAAGCCATTCTGTTGCACCAGCTCCAGCTCAGTTTGCCTCTGCAACCTCCTCCTCGAATCAAAGCCAAAGCGAGCGAGTTTCCCCGAGAAGCACTCCGGCTGTAGTGCCGACTTTTTCGACAGCCTTGTTGAAAAACAAGCACTTACCTCTTGGTGCCTGCGCTTATTGCGAAAATGAGGCTAGCGCCAATACCGTTCAGATAGTCATTCCTATTCAGTGAGGTTTCTACTTCAGTTTTGTATGTTGTTGAATTGTAAAAGTCAGAAAACAAGCTGATGCATAAAGATGCATCAGCTTGAATTTTTATACGCTTAACTGAACGGTATTGGGGTTAAAGTAACTCCCGTATGGCAACGAGCTTTCTTCCACCATAGGAGCAGGTGCTGTCGTGGGAATAAGAG
>DATBVH010000439.1:0-3310 GCA_036515395.1 Candidatus Angelobacter sp. | reverse complement strand
GGTGCTGGCGCACCCATAGGAGAAAGAGATGGAACGCAAGTTATCAATTCGTGTTTGGAAAGTTATCCGGAACGCCGTCGCATTCGTGCTCGCCTTCGCGGTTGTCGTGATGATGCTGCCGACAAAGGCCAGGAGCCAGTTGGGACTCGACCCCTGTTGCGCCATTATCTCGGTCGGGTTGACGACGATTTCAAATCTCCTGAGTAGCGCTGTCGCGAAGCCACTGGGGGCCATTCAGCAGCTTGAGCAGCAGGCAGCCAATTTTGAGCAGCAGGTGGTATTCCCGATCGCGGCGCTCAATCAGGCGCGCGGGTTGGCCGGTCAGTTCCAGGGCCAGTTCACGCAGATGAAAAAGACGTTTCAGTTATCGGTTTCAAGCGCCACTTTGCCTACGCCGCAACAACTCGAAAAGAACCTGCTTTCGCGGAATCCGAATTCCGTTCCGCAGATTTCCGGCAACTATGCCGCGCTGTACGGCGCGGTAATGCCGGCAACTGATGCGCCCCCACAAGTGCGGGATCTGGTTGACATGACGGACGCCGAGGCGCAGGCGGCGATGAAAAAAGCAGTCGAGATCGATGCTTTGGCCGATCTTGAGCTGCAGGCGGCGGAGCAGATCAACCAGCAGTTGCAGACGGCCGCGCCGGGAAGTGCGCCGATTCTCGAAGCACAGGCGTCAGCATGGCTTGTCCGTGCGAATGCTTACACCCAATCGGCGATGGCTGAACTGGTGCGAGTGCGGTCAATCGAGCTGGCCAATAATGGCGCGCAATTAAAGTTCTCGACCGCTCATACCACCAATTTACATTCAACCGGGAGCCAGGTGCTTCAGGGAGCGCACTGATCGTGTTTTATTTCGAGCACCTACTGAATACGGCTCTGGGCGCGATCGATGGTACGCGGGTCATTCCGACCATCACGAACATGGCGTTCGCGATCCTGCTGATCGGATTCCTGGTCGGCTTATATCAGGCAGCGCTACGCGGGGGTGACCTTCAGGCGCTGGCAGTAACGGCGATCAAGTACCTCGTGGTTGCCATGATCTTGTCGAACTGGACGACAGTGTTCCGCGATGTAAATGGATCTTTTACCGCAGTTGCAGATTTCGTGTCGAACAGCTCGGGGGCCGGCGACATGTTCATGAATTGGATGACGCAGCTCCAGCAGCAGGCGACAACCAATCCCAACCTCACGTTCTGGGACATGATTACCGGCGATATATCTGGCACGATCACCGTCGGGCTGCTGCTGATTGCCTACATTGTCTATGCGCTGGCCATCATCATCTTCTGCTTCTTCTACACGCTCTACGGCACAGTCTTGTATGTAACCGGACCGCTGGTGTTGGCGCTCATTCCCGTCTCTGGGATCGGACAGCTCGGGAAAACTTACGCCATCAATCTGATGATCTGGAATGCCTGGGGAATTCTCTATTCAGTTTTTGGTGCGCTGATTACAGCCATTCACTTCAACCAGGTCAATAACGTACTCGGCAATGGGTTTCTCGGATTCCTGCAGGGCGTGCCTGATTCGACGATGCTGGGACTGGTGAGCATTTTCTACGCCCTTGCCGTTGCCATGGTCCCGTTCATCGCCAAAGGAATTATTTCTGGCGACGTCGGATCGACAGTGACGGCTTTGGTCCGCGCGGCAGCCACTGCGGCAGGTGCGGCTTTGGCGGCCGTGAGCGGTTTTGCCGCTGGTGCTGGCGCGGCCGCTGCTCCCGCGGCGGCGGGGGCAGGTGCGGGCGGCGGCTCCTCCTCCATGGCAATAAGTTCATCTTCATCCATGCCTCCTCCAACTCCGGCGACATCAATGGCGGGATTCCTGCAATCGGGCTTGGCGAGCGCGATGAACAGCAACAGCAGTCCCGTTGCGCCGGCGGTTAGTGGAGGCACGAACGGGAGTTCCGGAAATGAGAATGGAGCTCACTCGGCTTCGGCTAGCCCGGCGAGATCGGGCTACATTTACTCGCCAAAATCAGTGACTCAGGCCGTCACCTTCAACGTTGCGCGGGCCTTAGGACGCGCAGCAGGAAGGCAAAAACCGGAGGACAACTGATGTGGCTGGAGGCTTGTATGTGGAGACAACCGCCGATCTGGGAGCCGCAAGGAACGAAGTTCCGGCCCTACAGCATCATCACTCTGATCTTCTTTTATATCGGCAAGTGTTTCGGCCTTCTGTTCAGACGCCGCAGATAGGTCAGTAAGGAAGCGATGAATATGTGGTTAAAAAGGAATAAAGAGCAGCAGTCTGAGGTTGAGGAGAAAGTCAGCTACAGCCGCTACTACGAACACGATGGAGCCCTGCGGGCATACGCCAATCGCGCCATGGTTCTGGCGTTTTTGTGCGTGCCTGCCACGTTGCTTGCACTCGGTTTTGCCGTTTACGTGCGCGTGCAGCCCCCAACGGTAATCCGCGTGGACGAAAATGGCCAGGCAGGAATTGTAGGCCCGCAAAAGCCATCGCTTTCCATCACCCAGGGAGCGGCGGCGGAGCCGAGCGAATTCGAAAAGCGGGCCTTTGTACGCCAGTTTCTCGAACGTTATCTCAATTTTTCTCCTTCAAACGTAAGCCGTAACTGGGCCGACAGTCTGAACATGATGACTGCCAACCTGCGCCGTAATGCGTTTGGCGGCATGCAGAAAGAAAATCTGGTCGGCAAGATTCAGGACGATCAGAGCAGTTCAGAATTCCAACTCCGCTCGCTTGAGGCCGCAAAGGACGATCCCCTGACTTATACCGCCTTTGGAGTTAAGGAGGTCCATCACATTCATGACCACAACGAAAGCGTGGACAAGGTGGTCAGTGAATTCCACGCGCGCCTGGTGGTCGAGAAGCGGTCGGAGCGGAACCCCAGCGGGTTGCTCATTGGCGAGTACTGGGAGCGGGCGATCGAGGGCGAGAAGCGCGATTGGGTTTTGCAACAGGCAGGTTTTACTGGACAGAACTAAAGGAGCTCGCAATGGAAAACAGACCACCGGCAGGCGCATCGGCGGCGCCGGCAGCAAACGATGGAAGCACTCGGCGAAAGAGACGAAATGGAGTTGACGTATCGGTGCGCTATTTCCTGCCAAAACCCGGCTCATCACCCGGTGTACCCGAATTGGGCCAGGAAGTAGCGAGCGAAGGCGAGGCCCTGATTCAGTCTTTCAAGAGCGGCCAGCCGTTCTACACGTTAGCGGCTTGGAAAGCAGTTCCGGAGGTAAATGGCGGCGGCAGTCCTGTGATCGTGAAGCAGCCTGTCACGCGAAGCTAAATTTCTCTTTAACAACACAGCACTTCCAGTTCTCAGATGACCAAGGCAAGA
>DATBVH010000438.1:0-6390 GCA_036515395.1 Candidatus Angelobacter sp. | reverse complement strand
CATTACTGACGCCAAAGGCAACAGCATTTTTGAGCAGCGTGATGTGGAGTCACCCAAAGACTGGTCCATGACCGCCATCAACATTGTGGCCAGCAAATATCTGCACGGCACGCTTGGCACGCCGCAGCGTGAGACCGGCGTGCGGCAGCTGATCCAGCGCGTGGCAGAGACGATCCGCGACTGGGGCTGGCAGCAAGGCTATTTCGCCACCGCGGAAGACCGCGACACGTTCCACGACGAGCTGGTACATATTCTTGTTCAGCAGAAAGCGGCGTTCAATTCTCCGGTGTGGTTCAACGTGGGTTGCGACCGGCTGGAGCCGCTCAGTGACGCGCAGAACTGGCACTGGAATCGCGAGCAGGGAACTGTTGAATTTTCCACGACCGGTTACAAAGCGCCGCAGTGCTCGGCGTGCTTTATCAATTCGGTGAAGGATTCGCTGGATTCGATCCTGACCCTAGCGAAGACCGAAGGCATGCTGTTCAAGTGGGGCAGCGGCACGGGAACAAATCTTTCCGCGCTGCGTGGCTCGACGGAAGAGCTTTCTGGCGGCGGATCGGCCAGCGGGCCTTTGAGCTTTATGAAAGGCTTTGACGCTTTTGCCGGCGTGATCAAGTCCGGCGGCAAGACGCGTCGCGCAGCCAAGATGGTGATCCTGAATGTCGAACATCCTGACATCGAGGACTTCATCGACTGCAAGATGAAAGAGGAGAAGAAGGCATGGGCGCTGATTGAGATGGGCTATGACGGTTCGTCGCCCGACTCCGATGCTTACAGCTCCATCTTCTTTCAGAATGCTAACAACTCTGTCCGCGTGACGGACGAGTTCATGTCTGCCGTGGAGCGCGATGACAATTTCTCTACGCGCGCGGTAAAGGACGGTCACGTAATGAAGACTGTCAAGGCGCGCGAGCTGATGAACAAAATCGCTGAAGCCACATGGTGGTGCGGCGATCCGGGCATGCAGTATGACACGACGATCAACAAGTGGCATACGTCGAAAAACACGGATCGCATTAACGCCAGCAATCCTTGCAGCGAATACATGTTCCTGGACGATTCCGCCTGCAACCTGGCGTCGCTCAACCTGATGAAGTTCTTAAAGTCGAATGGCGAGTTTGATGTGCCTGCATATCGCCATGCCGTGGACGTGCTGATCACGGCACAGGAAATCCTGGTCGATAACGCGGGTTACCCGACGGAATCGATCTCGCGCAACTCGCATGACTATCGTCCTCTAGGACTGGGCTACGCCAACCTAGGCGCGCTGCTGATGGCCAGCGGACTCCCATATGACTCTGACGCTGGCCGCGATTACGCCGCTTGCGTCACGGCAATTATGTGCGGCGAAGCGTATCTGCAATCGGCGCGCATTGCCGGACAGTGCCCGCAGCTTGCGCCGGCCAGTTCGCGCGTTTCTCCGCAGGATGTTACCGGCGGCGCGTGTCCCGGCTGGTATATCAATCGCGAGCCGTTCCTCAACGTGATCCGCATGCACCGGGCGTCGGTGAACAAGATCAACAAAGATAACGTTCCTGCCGCGGTGCTGGAAGGCAGCAAGCAATGCTGGGACGAAGCTCTGGCCCTGGGCGAACGCAATGGATATCGCAACGCTCAAGTCACGGTGCTGGCGCCCACGGGGACCATCGGCTTCATGATGGACTGCGACACCACCGGCGTTGAGCCTGATCTGGCGCTGGTTAAATACAAAAAGCTCGTGGGCGGCGGCATGATCAAGATCGTGAACCAGACCGTGCCTTCCGCGCTGTGGAAGCTGGGCTACACCGCGGACCAGGTAAATTCCATTGTCAGCTACATTGATTCCACGGGGACCATTGAAGGCGCGCCGGGGATCAAGGACGAGCATCTTCCTGTTTTCGATTGCAGCTTCAAGCCTTCCAAGGGCACGCGCAGCATCCATTACATGGGACACGTAATGATGATGGCGGCAACGCAGCCGTTCATCTCCGGCGCAATTTCCAAGACGGTGAACCTGCCGGAATCCGCGACGGTTGAAGACATTACTGAAGCATATCTTCAGTCGTGGAAGCTGGGGCTGAAGGCGGTGGCCATCTATCGTGATGGTTCCAAAAAAGCGCAGCCGCTCATGGCCGCCAGCTCACGCGACGAAGCCGCCAAGCGCGGGACCCGCGGCGAAAAGGACATCACGGCAACGCAGCGTCCGTTGAGCGGCGCGGAGCTTGATTTCCAAAAGCTTTCGCCGGAACAGCAAACCATGGCGCTGGCCGCCGTGCGTCCGCTGACCATGCATGAGCAGGAGACGGCGCCACCGCGCGCGGTGCGTCACCGGCTACCGGGCGAGCGCGCGTCCATCACGCACAAATTCGCGATCGCTGGACATGAAGGCTACATCACCGTGGGCCTATATAAGGACGGCACCCCGGGCGAGATGTTCATCCGCATGGCCAAAGAAGGTTCCACCGTCTCCGGCCTGATGGACTCATTTGCCACGGCGATTTCGCTCTCACTGCAGCACGGCGTTCCGGTCAAGCTGCTGTGCGAGAAATTCCAGCACACGCGCTTTGAGCCTTCAGGCTTCACCGGCAACCCGGAGATCCCCATCGCCAAGAGCATCATGGACTACATCTTCCGCTGGCTGGAACTGCGGTTCGTTACCGGACGGCAGTATCCGCTGTTCAAGGACATGATGCTGGCGCCAGCCGCTAGCTCCGAGCTACTAGCTGCTAGCCAGAGCAGCGAAGCAGTCAGCACTCAGCACTCAGCATTCAGCCAGCCCGGCGGTGAGACGAAGCCGCCGCAGGGTGGTTTAGCCAATAGCCAGGAGCCAACGGCCAAAAGCCCTTCTCTTGTTGATCGCGGTCTTTACCACTCCGCTGACGCGCTGAAAGAGTTCGTCGACCTGGGCGACGCACCAAGCTGCCATGTGTGTGGGGCGATTATGACCAGGAATGGGAGTTGTTATAGGTGTATGAGTTGTGGAAGTACGAGCGGGTGTAGCTAGAGAGATCTCTCATTGAACCTGGATTCGATTCGCGGTTAGGAGATGACATGCAGTTGCCGGATATTTTGGTGAATCAAGTGCGAGAGGGTAAGACAGTAATCTTTTTAGGAGCTGGAGCCTCGAAGGAAAGTAAGGATCGCAATGGCAAGAGACCACCTGACGGTCGTCAACTTGCGAAAATGATATCCGACAAGTTTTTTGGTGATCAATACAGTGATAGTCCCTTAACTATGGTCGCTGATTACGCCATCAGCGAATCTGATTTGGGTAAAGTCCAATCCTTTTTGAAGGATGTGTTTGAGCATTTTGAACCTTCGGAAGCTCACAATGGCCTAGCTGGGTTTCGCTGGCATGGTATCGCGACAACCAATTATGAACGGTTAATTGAAAAAGCTTACACTGGCCACGAAGACGCGCTGCAAAGCCCACAACCGTTAATAGAAGACACGGATCGAGTCGAGGAAAACCAAAGAGATCCGAGGCATGTACTTTTATTGAAGTTGCATGGCTGCGTTTCTCGTATCGCAAGCGAAAAGTGTCCCCTGATTCTGACTCCTGATCAATACATTACGCATAAGCAGACTCGTGCAAGATTATTTGGTGTTTTTTCAACTTGGGCATATGAGCATCCGATCATTTTTATTGGCTCGAGTTTGCAAGATCCTGACATAAGGGCAGTCTTGAATGAACTGTTGAGTAAAGGAGATTTCAGCCCACGAAATTATATTGTTGCCCCTGATGTGGACGAAATTAGTTCGAGATTCTGGACCAATCGAAGGGTCACAGTACTGAAGGGAACGTTCTCTGAATTTATGCGTTCTCTAGATGCTGCCATTCCAAATGCATTTCGAGGGCTTGCCTCGATCGCTAGAACCGAGTGCCACCCAATAGAATCTCTTTTTAAAGCCCCGCAAGCAGTCTTAAGCCGCGCTTGCGCTCAATTCCTTGACGTCGACGCCTCTTATGTGGCAGCGATAAAAGCCCCAAAACGAGTGACCGCCAAAGACTTTTATATGGGCGTGAGCGATGGGTTCGGGCCTATCGAAGACGATCTCGATGTACGGCGCGAATTGGCGGATACCGTTGTCATGGATCATGTAATCCGGGACCAACAAGAACCGAGCGATGCACCGGAAGTAGTAATGGTTAAGGCCCACGCTGGCGCGGGAAAAAGTATTTTTTTGCATCGGATCGCGTGGGATGCGACGCGCGATTTTGGTGCTATTTGCCTGTTCATGAGAAGTTCTGGAATGATCCATTGTGGCGCGATTCAAGAAATAATTCAGAATTGCCGTCAAAGAGTTTATTTATTCGTAGATGATGCTGCTGATCGGGAAAAAGAACTACTTTATTTGATGAAGCATATAGGTCCAGAAGGGCGGTTCCTCACTATATTTTTGGCAGAGCGCATTAATGAGTGGAATATGGTAAGCGAGTCCGTTGGAGCGCTTGTCACTGAGGAGCATGAGCTGCCTTATCTAACGTCGAGAGAGATTGATGGCTTGCTCTCTCTTTTGAGAAAACACAAAGCGTTAGGTACACTTCAAGGACTTTCCGAAAAAGAACAGAGATCTGCCTTTGCAGAACGTGCTGGACGTCAGTTACTCGTTGCATTGCACGAGGCCACCTTTGGCTATTCATTTGAGCAGATATTGCTGGATGAGTATAACCATATCCTTCCATTTGAAGCTCAACGGATTTATCTCACGGTTTCCATATTAAATCGCTTAAATATTCCGGTTCGAGCTGGGATTATTTCAAGGATACACGGCATTGCCTTTCCGGAGTTCCATGAGCGCTTCTTCGCTCCGCTTGAGCACGTAGTGTTTGCAGATTATGATCCATTGATAAGGGACTACACTTACCGCACTCGCCACCCTCACATTGCAGACATTCTCTTTATCAGGATATTGGCAAATCCTGATGAGCGGTACGATCTTTATCTTAAAGTGCTGCAGGCTTTGAATCTTAGTTTTTCGGTCGACAAGAGAGCGTTTTGGCTGATGATGAAGGGCCGCTCAATACTCAACTTGTTCCCAAGCCATGAGAGGGCAAATGCGCTTTATACTGCGGCTGAGAGTATGCTAGGAGCAGATCCACATCTGCTTCATCAAAAGGCCATCTATGAGATGAACCGCCCGAAGGGGGATCTTCGGGAAAGCCTTCGGTTGCTCAATATTGCGAAGAGTCTCGCGCCAGACGATACAGCTATTCAGCACACAGTAGCAGAGCTTAAACTTCGAGCGGTGGATGAAAGCGAATCCATCCTGGAGAAGGAAAAGCTTGTGCGTGAAGCTACTGACATTTCACTGAGGCTGATCAGTGCTGAGCCCGTCAATTCTTATGCACATCACACACTTATAAAGGCCGGCTTAAAGAAGCTGGGGATTTTGATGGAGCAGGGGGAAAACGCGCAACTTCAGGAATGCATTAGGGACATCGAGCTGAACCTGTACGATGGACTTCAACGTTTTCCTGGGGACCCATTCTTGCTGGAAAGCGAATCCGAACTCGCAAGCATTCTTGCTGATAAAGATCGTGTGTATCTGTGTTTGAAGAGTGCATTTGATGCAAATCCGCGAAGCGCTTTTGTAGCGCTAAGGCTTTCCTCGCTGTATCGAAAAAAGCAGGATTATGCAGAAGCGCGCAAGGTGCTGGAAAAGGCGATCGATGCAAACATGAATGACCGGCGGTTACACTTCGCTTTTGCAACATTACTGATGGAAGCACAAGAACCGAACGGTGCTTTATTTGAGTATCATCTTCGCCGGTCTTTTACTCAGGGCGACAGCAATTTCGATGCTCAGTTATTGTATGCTCGACAATTGTTCATTAATGGCAAACCGGCAGAATGTCGAAAGATATTTGAGCAGCTACGGCTAGTCCGTGTGCCTCCCAGCGTAAAGACTCGCTTGGTGCATCCCCTTTCAGAGGTTTTTGAAGGCAGAATCAAGACGAGAGAGTCGAGCTACTGCTTTATTACTCGCGATGGCTTCGGTGATTGCATTTACGCTCACTCGAGTGCCATGTCAGGCTCAATGTGGAGCCTTGTTACTGTAGGCACAAGGGTTAGCTTTAAACTCGCGTTTAATTTCAAGGGACCTTCGGCATTTGAAGTGATACCGTTGGATCAGCCTCTGTCTCGCAAAGCACAACTGAAAGCGAATCAAGTAGGTTCAAGTGTGCGAGTGCACCCACAGGCTATTCAGGGAAGACTGAGCCCTTTCAAGGTGAATTAAGCCGGCGGCCGGTGCCCCATCTTCGCGCCTTTGGTTTTTGCGAAGGGTGGGATTCCTTTGAGATCGGGTGATCGGGTCATCTGGATCTTGTGCGCTCCGCTTTGCTGCGCGCGGGCCTTCGGCACCGCGGAGAGGATTTTTTTCAAACTTCTTTTCCCAGGCCTTACG
>DATBVH010000437.1:0-2948 GCA_036515395.1 Candidatus Angelobacter sp. | reverse complement strand
GCTGAGCCCGTTACAACTTGGTCCTGCGGATTCAACGAGCCCTTCACCACCTGCGCCACTTCTGTAGTGGTGTGGTCAGTGATGCCCAGCTTGATCTGCATCGGCGCCAGAGACTTGTCCGCATTCAGCTTCCACACAACTGCAGTACTCGCCTGCTGGCCAGACTGCTGCGTTCCCTTGCCGCCCTTGCGTGCTCCACCAGTCGCGGCGATTCCAGCTTTCTGGTAAAGATCGCTGATCTGCTGTGCCGTTAAATCAGGAGTAAAGCGCAGCGCTCCATTCGGAACCTTCACCACATCAGTCGCCGTCGCCACCGGAACCGTCACATAAGCCGTCATACCCGGAAACAACTTCATCTCCGGATTGTCAAAATCCACAATGGTCGTATAAGTCACCACGTTCTGCACGGTCGTGGCATTCAGCCGCACCGCGGAAACTTTTCCCTTGAACGTGTCTTTCGGAAACGCGTCCACTTTAAAGTTCACTTCCTGGCCGGCGTGGATCGTGCCCACATCGCTTTCATCGGTGCTCACGTAAACCTGCATCTTGGTCAAGTCCTGTGCGATGGTGAATAGCGTAGGAGCCTGCAGAGAAGCAGCCACCGTCTGGCCCACATCAACGCTGCGGGCAATCACCGTACCGTCAATCGGAGACCGTATGGTGGAGTGGTCAAGATTGGTTTGCGCCACCGTGACTGCCGCAGATTTCTGCTGTGCTTGCGCTGCGGCCTGCGTCACCTGAGCCTTCGCTGCGCCCACTGCGGCATCCGCGCTCTGTGAAGTTGCACGGGCGGTATCCAGTTGCTGCGTCGGCACCACGCCTTCCTGCGCCAGCGTGGTGTAGCGATTGAAATCCAGCTTCGCCTGCGCCGCAGTTGCCTGCGCTTTCTCCAGGTTCGCCTTGGCCGCGATCAGGTTCGCTTGCGCGTCGGCCAGGTCAGCCTTCGCCTGCAACAGCGCTCCCTGAAATAGCGACGGATCAATCTGCGCGATCACCTGGTTCTTCTTCACGTGCGAGTTGAAATCCGCTGACAATGTCTGGATGGTCCCAGACACCTGTGAGCCGACCTGCACCGTGGTTACCGCGTTAATGGTACCCGTGGCCTGGACGACGTTTTGTATGTCGCCCTTCTGCACTTTCTCAGTGAAATATTGCGGCGCTTTCTTGCTCTCATACTTGAAAGCCGTGAGCAGCCCAATGGCCGCCAGAAGTACGCCAATGATCGTCCATTTGTTTTTTAAGAATTTCATTTTCCAACCCCCAGGCCGCGTTTCCGGCCTCTGTACATGTAGACCCAAAATAAGGCACCTCGGCGTAAACAGTGGGTAAGGCAGGGGTTAATAATTGTCAGGATGGTTAATTCGCAAAGCTAATGGATGGCGGTGGACAATAACAGATCTTTACAAAATGTCCCAAGTTCAGCGGAAGCGGCTGGATGCCATATTCCTCCCGCGTTGATTGCTCACGGCTCGTATCTTTATCAGTAACATCCGCGAGTACTTTCGTGGGTTATCGCAAATTGCGCCGTCCAGCTTTTACCTTCAGTCGATTCAAACACAATCTGCGCCAGTCTGTTCCGGACATCCTACCGCCAGCGTTCTACATTCCAATCGCCGTGGCCACAGAAACCATCAGTCACTCGATCATCGTCAGTGACGTCCCGGCGCGCCTAGATCGTTTGCCCTGGAGCCGCTGGCACTGGCTCGTCGTGATCGCGCTGGGCATCACCTGGGTGCTCGATGGACTTGAAGTCACGCTCGCCGGCGCTGTGGGCGCGGTGCTCAAGCGATCAGACACGCTCGCGCTTTCTGACGCTCAGGTTGGAGCCAGCGCAACTTTTTATCTCATCGGCGCAGTCACCGGCGCGCTCTTCTTCGGCTACCTCACTGACCGTCTCGGACGCAAGCGCCTTTTCACCATCACGCTTCTTCTTTATCTCAGCGCCACCGCGTTGACGGCTTTTTCCTGGAACTTTGCTTCTTACGCGCTTTTTCGCGCGCTTACCGGCGCGGGCATCGGCGGTGAATACTCCGCTATCAACTCCGCCATCGACGAACTTATCCCCGCGCGCGTTCGCGGACGCGTTGATCTCATCATCAATGCCAGCTTCTGGATCGGCGCAGCCATTGGCTCGGCTGCGGTGATCGCGCTGCTTGATACCGGCATTGTTCCCATCAGCCTTGGCTGGCGGATGGCGTTCGCCATCGGCGCGGTGCTGGGGCTGATCGTTATTTTTCTGCGCCACGCCATTCCTGAAAGCCCGCGCTGGCTCATGACGCACGGCCGCGAACCTGAAGCTGAACAGATCATGAGCGATATTGAGCGCCGCGCCACGCACCATCCTGAACTGCTGCCACCGCCCGCGGCTGATGCGTGCGTCCGCATTCGCCCCCGCAGCCACACGCCGTTTCGCGAAATCTGGCACGCCATCGCCGTGCAGCATCCTTCGCGATCATGGCTGGCCATGGCGCTCATGACCTCTCAGGCCTTTTTCTATAACGCCATCTTCTTTACTTACTCACTGGTGCTGGTCACGTTTTACTCGGTGCCTGCGCAAAAAGTCGGGCTCTATCTTTTTCCCTTTGCGCTGGGAAACTTTGTTGGCCCGCTCGTGCTTGGCCGCCTGTTTGATACCGTGGGCCGCCGCCAGATGATCACCATTACTTACGCGCTCTCCGGCATCCTGCTCGCCCTGAGCGGCTGGCTCTTTCAGCACGGCCTGCTCACCGCACAAACCCAGGCGCTTTGCTGGACGATTATCTTCTTCGTCGCGTCGGCAGCCGCCAGCTCCGCATATCTCACCGTGAGTGAAATCTTTCCGCTTGAGATCCGAGGCCTCGCCATCGCGGTCTTCTATGCTGCCGGGACACTCGCCGGCGGCGTCGCTGCGCCTTTCATCTTCGGCTTGCTCATCCAGACTGGCTCGCGCACGGCGCTCTTTCGCGGAT
>DATBVH010000436.1:0-6139 GCA_036515395.1 Candidatus Angelobacter sp. | reverse complement strand
TTCGCGCGGCGGCAGTTGCAGCGACTCCACGCATTCAAACAGCGGTTCCGGCTTCAACACCATGCCTTCACCGCCGCCAAACGGACGATCATCCACGGTCTTGTGCCGGTCCGTGGTAAAGGCCCGCAGGTCGTGAATCTTTATTTCAATGAACGAGGCTTC
Organism: Candidatus Angelobacter sp.; assembly: GCA_036515395.1. Taxonomy (GTDB): domain Bacteria; phylum Acidobacteriota; class Terriglobia; order Terriglobales; family Acidobacteriaceae; genus Angelobacter. Next base: position 5,977 of record DATBVH010000436.1, on the reverse strand, counting down.
GCGCGCCCTGCGCACAATGCCGTAATCCAGCGGCCCGCTAAAAAAGTCCGGAAAAATAGTTACAATCTCGAACTTCATTTGCAAGGACCTGATCAAGACTTTTCATGCTGCCGCTGCTTTTCTTCCTGGTTCAGCGGCGCATCCAGCTCAAGCAGACCTTCCGGAAGTTTCATCTCCAGGCGCTTCTGCTCCAGCACAATCTTCTCAATATAAGCGGCGGCAAAGGGGACCAGATATTCCTTTTCGCCCTCAATCACCAGCAGCGGCGCTTCTCCGCTGCCAAACTGCACATCTTTAATGCGTCCGATCTCTCGACCCGAATCAGTCACGGTGCAGCCTGCCAGATCGCTTACGTAAAATTCATTGCTGCCCAAAACAGCGCGTTCGCTGCGCGGAATCTGGATCTCACTTCCCACCAGCGTTTCCGCATCGCTGATGGAATCCACGCCGGCAAACTTAAGCACTACCATGCCTTTGTGGAACCAGTGCTCGTCCAGCTCCAGCTTTCGCCGATTCGGCTCAGCCGCGCCGCTTTGCTTTCCGCTATCGCCAAGCGCAAAAAGCTTCCTGCGAGTTTCAAACAGCTCAGGGAAATCGGTGAGCAGGGTTGCGGCAACTTCGCCGTGGCGTCCCTGCGTTTTGGCCACCCGGGCAATCGTGACGAACTCAGCTTCCTCAGTCATCCGCGCGCCGGGCCAGATCAGGGCAGAAAGATTAGTAACTACTCCGCCGGGCCAGTTTCCTCGTCATCTTCATCTTCAATAATCTCCAGCATGTAGCGCTTCTTATACTTCATGCTGGCCGCGCCCAGTAAAGTGCGGATCGATTTGGCCGTGCGTCCCTGCCGGCCTATCACCTTGCCCAGGTCTGTCGCAGCCACGCGCAACTCCAGGATCGTGGCATCGCCATCTTCAACCGGGGTTACTTGAACTTGTTCTGGAGCGTCTACAAGAGCCTGAGCAATTTGCTCCACGAGCATACGCATATCGCCGCCCGTTTCCGTCATGGGGAGTCCTTCACCTAGCTAAGCTTGGGGCCCAAAATTCTCTTACTCTATGTTCCGGAAAAGAACTGACTCCTTGCTTCTTGCCTAGGCCGCCGGCGCCGGTGCGGCTTTTGCCTTGGTAAGCAGACGGCCCACCGTGTCAGAAAGCTGCGCGCCTTTTGAGACCCAATAATCAATGCGATCACGTTTCAAGTCGATTGTAGTGGGATTGGTCCGGGGATTGTAAAGTCCAACCACTTCCACGGAGCGTCCGTTGCGGGCGCGCTCCTTATCAATCACCACCACACGGTAATAAGGCTGCTTGCGCGCACCAATGCGCGCCAATCGAATCATTAGCACAGTTGCACTGAATCCTTTCCTGATTGACGCCCAGAAATACTGGGCAAGTTGTTATTATCGCGTAAGTTGCGGGGATTGGCAAGGCGGGGCTTGCTGCAACCAACAACCTTTTTCGTCGGGCCAATTTCAGCGAACAGTAGCAGGGAGAGCCTTTTCGACTGGCTCAACAGAGGGGTCGCTCTAAAAGTGGCCCTTCGACTTCCGCAGAATGATAAAAGGTAGGTAATGCTTGCCGCTTAAGTTGTTGTGAGTAGGGAGCAATCGCCCCCAGACTCTCAGACATTCTCAGGCATTCAGCCGCGGCAGCTCTGGTCCAGCACTTCCTTTTCCTTCGCTTCTGACAATTTGCCGAGCCAGACCTTCTGCACTATGCCCTTACTGTCGACCAGAAGCAGGGTGGGTGTCCCGCCAACCTGTAACGACTGGAAATCCGCATGTTTGATTTCGTCCACCTGCACGTTCTCTGCATTCAGATAGGCTTGCGCTTCCTGGGGAGTATGGGGGAAGAAAGCAACCGTTCTTGCATGGCTCCGGCAATCCTCAACCAGTTTGCGATAGAACCCGCTGCTCTCTTTGCAAAAGTGACAAGTGGTGGAGAGGACGAGCGCGACATTTTTCGGACTATCATGCCAGTTCACAGGTTCTCCTGTAAGCTTGGCGCCGGCGGCAATGGTAGGAGGCGACGTTTTTGAAGCCGAAAAATAATTCCGGGCGAAAACGATCACGATCACCACGGCCACGATGATGATGGAGATATTTGCGGCAACTTCGAGCCACTTTGTGGCTGGCCTGGGAGAGCTGTTTTCCATGAGTTACCTCACGAGTCAAAAGATCAGGAAGCGGGCTGCCAGCGTTGCCACTGGCAAGCCGCTGTTAACTGTCATTTAAAGACCGCCGCACTCTTCGGGATCGGGTACCTCGGATCCGTCATCTTGATAACAGACCCCACACTCTTCCCTGGGAGCATAACCGCAATGACCGCCGCCCCCGGCGCTGCAAAGGTTAAACGCGCAAATGGGACCGGCTTTTGCCGGAGTAGCGGCTACGTGGAGCGTAGCGAGACCAAGCGCCAGCACGGCAAGTTTGAGAATGAGTTTTTTAGAGTTCATATCTTCGAAACTCCTTTCGAACAAGAAAATCTTAACGCGCCATAAAGAAGGAGAGATGGGAGAGCTCTGGTTTTTCTGTTTCTGAAATCCCTTAATGGGAAAACAGAGTCTCTGGGTTGGGGCGGGGAAACTTCTTCGACAGGAGAAGATCACACAGCCGATTACTGCAATTCCTCAGGATTAGACGGCTAAGATAGGCCTAAAGTGCAATTTGCGGCGCAGCATCTCTACCATCAATCCAATGACCGTATAGCTTGCGGCATCGATCAATGGGACCCACCAGAAATGGAGAGGAACGTGCCGAAAGGCAAAGCCTGCCGGAAAGCTGACAAGCGCAAACGCTTCAACAGCCGGTTTTCTTAAGTTTAGATAGAGGTAATCGGGAGGCATTAGAAAGGTAAAGAGTACAAAGCAACACGAAACAGCAAACCCTATGCCCGCCCAGATTGCAATTCTCTTTTTCATGGCGACACCTGCAGTCTTCATGATCTCACTTTATCCCCCCTTGAAATCCATGCCTGGGCTGACAAATCGGAAACGGCTGGTCGAACCGGGCCGCAGACGAGCGAGCCGCCGTCGCGGATGAGCATGCCCATGCGCTTTATAGCTTCCCCAGTTCTTCCAGTATTTTTGCCAGCGCATGCCGCACGTCTTCCGCCGACCTTACCTGAAACGTTCGTATCTTCAGCGGTTTCAACATCTTCTCCACGTTCCCTGCGGCGCCGACGTATCCCTGGCGCTCAAGATGTTCAAACCTTCTATCTCTTTTGTCGCGTCTGTCCCAGCTATCCTCTTTGAACCTGATCTCTTCATGCTCAGAGAAGTCGAATTGCAAGTAATAGATAAAGCAATCCTCTTCACTGCCAGTCTCGATTGCAGGCAGTGAGGGAAAAGTATATGTATCCATGGGGTTGCCGATCAAAACAATCACATGCAGCGGCTTTTCCCGTCCCCTGGTTTTCTGCTCTGTATCCGCTTTGATCCGGCGCACAATTTCTTCTCGCAGATAAACCGGGCTTTGTTGCCGGTTTTTCAGGTCCTTTACGCTCACCGTTCCCGGCCCATTGTCCGGCGCAAGGGTCTTGCGCAAAACTGCCCAGTCCAAGTCCTTGCCGTCATTCTGCTCGAAAACAATTCGGCGCTGGATCAGGTCCAGGGCCGCGGCGCGGCGAGAGCCATTCTTGATCGTGATCTGGTTCAGAAGCTTGAACGTCGGCAGTGCCGCGCCCAGATAATGGTTGTAATAGCCGTAGTTGCCGCGAAAGATTTCCGCTGAGGGCGTCATGTCGAGCAACACATCCATCTCAATCGGGCGCCGCGTAACCAGCGCCAGATTTGGCCGCCCCTCGATATCGGAATGAAACATGTAATCCGGGCCGTCGCGCTTGGTTGACCAGAATTCGAATGCCGGAAGCCCGCGCCACATCTCAGGCAGCGGATCACCTTTATAGGCTTCCACATGAAACAACCGTCGCAGGAAATTATGCTCGCCGGTTTTTTTGTCCCACAGCGCCACGGAAAGTTCATACTGTCCCGGCACGGCAAAGGCCTGCCAGGCAAATTCAATGTCGCTGCGCTTCATCTCCGGCTTCAGTTCAGCCAGATCCAACAGGCCAAAATTCCGTGAAGACACACCCTGGCCATTCCTCACTTCCACCAACAATGTAATGTGCTCGTCATGGCTGCGCTTCAGCAGCTCCGGCCCCGGTACCTGAACCTGGATGGTGGCGATCAGTCGTTGATGAAAAGAAAGCCGCTCGGCCGACGTTTGCACATGCCACGGGATCTCCTGGTGGTTGCCTTGTGCCGTCCATTTATCAAAAGGCGCCTCGGCGAAAACTGAATCGGTGGTTGGCTCCACTGCTTGTTGGGATGTGGCCACACCACAGCCAAGAAACAACAGGATCAGCAGACGGCTGAATGACCTCGATGTAACTTTAATTGGCATTCTTGGCATGAGACCGTCCTCACAGCATACGTGGAGTCACGAATGGCGCACAAATCTCTCTGGCCCAGCGCCCACCTATCCTTGTTCGTTAACCTGCTGCAATTTGTCGAGCGCCGCACAAAATTGCATCCGGTTTGCCGGAACAGCCGTCTAACAGCGACAATGGTCGCCATGCGCTTAAAGCTCATCCGTCAGGCCCTGGCCTGCGCCTGCTTGCTTTTCCTGTTTGTCCCCACCCTTTATTCAGATACACGTCCGCTGCCGGAAGACCTGGGCGCGCTTCATCTTGCACAGTTGTTGACGAAGCTCAAGACCACGGCACGCCTGATGCAGACCACGGCCCATCCTGACGATGAAGATGGCGGCATGCTCACGCTGGAAGCGCGCGGCAAAGGCGCGGAGGTTGAGCTGTTTACTATCACGCGCGGCGAGGGAGGCCAGAATAAATTCGGCACGGAGAGTTCAGACGAGCTTGGCATCCTGCGCACATTGGAACTGCTGGAAGCCGACAAATATTACGGTGTGCAGCAGCGCTTCAGCCACGTCACCGATTTCGGCTTCTCCAAGACCGTCGAAGAGACGCTCAGCAAATGGCACGGCCATGACGTTGTCGTTGGAGATATGGTACGATCCATCCGCACGTTCCGTCCGGATGTGCTGATCGCACGTTTCAGCGGCACCAGCCGCGATGGACACGCGCATCATCAGGCATCTGCGCTGCTCACGGTGGAAGCGTTCCGCGCTGCCGGAGATCCCAACAAATTTCCGGAGCAAATAAAAGAAGGCCTTCTTCCCTGGCAGCCAAAGAAGCTGTATCTCGGTAATCCGCCACGCATGTTTCAGGGCGGCAACGTGGCCGATGAAGATTACACGGTGAAGCTCAACATCGGAGAATACAGCCCGCTTCTGGGAATGTCTTACACGCAGTTCGCGCTGGAAGGTCTTTCGCACCAGACGTCGCAGGGCACCGGCGGCATCCGCGTGCCTCCCGGGCCGCGCTATACGTATTACAAGCTGACCGATTCAACGCTGCCAAAACCGGCAGCGGCGGCGCACGAAAACGATTTCTTTGATGGCATAGATACTTCGCTCGCCGGGCTCGCTTCCCGATTGGGAACGGAAGAATCGAAAGTGCCGTTTCTGAGACCTGCGCTTGAGTCTTTGCAGAAGCATATCGACGCGGCCAGCAAGGCTTTTCCCATTGAAAATCCCTCGTCATGCGCGCCGGAGCTGATCGCTGGCCGGACGGAGACTGAAAAGTTGATCAAGCAAATCCAGGAATCTCAGCTCGCCGGTCCGGCAAAAACGGAAGTGCTGGTCTCGCTGCGTTCGAAGCTTGAGCAGTTTCAGGCCGCAGCCAATGAAGCATTAGGTAGTTATTTCGAAGCTACAGTCAATCCTCCCGGGCCGCCTCCGGGACCTTCCTATTTTCCGCGCATGGAGCAGACCATCAGTATGGCTGTGCCAGGCCAGACTTTCCGGGTGACAGCAAGACTGTACAACCGGGGCAAAGTCACCATTATTCCCACCGGATTCAAGGAGAGCATCGCCCCTAACTGGAAAATAGAACCGCAA